>JBCNOR010000292.1:0-6559 GCA_039593785.1 Niabella sp.
CTCCTGTTGAAGCAAATTTCTAAACATTAAAGCATGAAGATCATTAAGACTTAACTATCCTTAACTCCTTAATGGTTTCTACTAAAAGCGCTCAATGGTCCCGTTGAAGCAGATTTTTAGACATTAAAAAATGAAACTGATTAGGGCTTCATTTCCTGGCATTTACCCGTTGTATGTTAAATTTTCAAAAGGCGGTAAAATTTAATATTAAATAATTGTTATGTTTTTGTAACTTTAAAATAGTTGGTCATGAAACAGTTGCTGCTCATATTATCGTTCGCTTTGCTGTCTTTTTATACATGGGCTAATGACAGAAATGTTTCTTTTAATTTTTATGGAGACAAGATGTCGTTCACATTCAACGAACAGCAATTTGTAAACTTTAATGAAAACAACTTTACCGATGCATCTATACAGCAATTTTATAATGAGGCATCAGAGGCCGATTACAGCAGCCTATTTACCATGCTGGCCAACTACAGGCAAACACAAAAAGCTGATGACTGGCTTTTTTACCAACTCGTTAGAAAAACCGCCGAGCAAATAAGCCCTAAAGCAGAGAATTATCTCAGGTACACTTTATATAAGTGGTATTTTATGGTGCATTCTGGCTATGGCACTATGCTGAGCCAAAACAACGGGCGGCTATTATTTTATATCCAGTGTGACGAGAATATCTACAATATCCCTTACCGTATAAAAGACAGCAAACAGTATGTATGCCTTAACTATCACGACTATGGCAGCAATATCAACTTTGACAAGGAACCATTTAAACCAGTAGAAATTATACTGCCCGCCTTTAATAAAACGTTCTCCTATAAAATAGACAGGCTACCTAATTTTAATGACACGGATTATATCGATAAGGAGCTCCAGTTTACCTATAATTCTTCCGACTATAATTTTAAGATCAAGATCAACCCACAGATCAAAAACCTGTTTAATAACTACCCGGCTGTAGAGTACAAGAACTTTATTAATATACCGCTTAGCAACGCTACTTATCAGTCGCTGATTACATTACTAAAAAAACAATTAAAAGGATTAAATGTAAAAAGCGGGGTTGATTACCTGATGCACTTTACGCGTTATGCTTTTGCTTTTGATGCAGACACCAAAGTATACGGGGACGAAAAAAGATTATCACCGGAGCAAACATTATTATCGCCTTACAGCGATTGCGAAGACAGGGTAGGATTATTCTTTTTCCTGGTGAAGGAAATATACAACCTGCCGATGATCGTTCTCGCCTATCCCAAGCATGTTACCATCGCCGTAAAATTTGACAAACCCGTTGGTAATACCATTGAGTATAACGGGGCCAAATATTCTGTTTGCGAACCTACACCACAGCGAATGGAGCTGGAGATAGGACAGCTATTGCCTGAGCTGAAGAAAGAACACTTCGAAGTGGCTTATGCATATATGCCGGATAAATAAAGTAGCTGTGATTGCTTAGGTCAACTTCAATGTTTACTATACTCCATATTAAAGCGGCCCGAAAAATCATTGCTTTGCTCGCCGGAACTTTTCGCAAACCCCTCTTCTCTTTTTAAAGTAAAAGAAAATTTCCCGGCAATCTGTTTTGATTTCGCATCAAACGCAGTAATTTCCAATTGATGAGGTTTATCCTTGTCTATAAGATGATTGTCTATTATCACATCTCCCCCTACCAAATTCAGATAGACGGCATTAAATTCAGTTACAGTACCCGTGCGTTCCGGCTGGTTAAATTGAATAGCAATATACTCTTCACCTTTACCATATAAAAAAACGGTTAGTCGATTCTCAGAAGTAAGGTTTGAATTGAATTTACTGGCCGGCCAGGGCTGGTTGTTCTTTTTGACCTCGACACTATTTATTTTATCATCTGTTTTCTCTTTTACGTCCTTTTTACAGGAAATAGTGGTACATAATGCAATAGCCGAAACAAGTACTAGTAATTTCATAAGTTGATTTTTTAAAGTGTATTATTTGATTACGAAATATATAAACTTAATAAGAAGCCTACTTACCGCAGGACCATAACAACTTCCTGTCGCTGATTTTTGACAAGAAGACCGTTCGGTTAGCACCCTCTGAACCTGGAGCGCTTTTACCATCTTCATTATAATAGGAGTGTGCACATAAACATGCCGGCCCGGCACAACCCACTTCATAAACGGTACTGCCCTCATACTTGGCCTGCCATATAGAAGGTATACAGGAGCAGTTGGCAGCCCTCTCTTCTTTTATCTTTTTTAACCAAACCAGGTCTTCAGTAGGGTCGCCTGTTTTCTTCGGGTCGCTTGATTTGTTACAACCTAATAGGGTTAGCATAGTCATTGCAGCCAGTAAAAGTTTTAATTTCATATTTCAGCTTTTTATATTCGAACGGTGTGGGGTTCTGTTTCGCAACAGCACTCGTGTTAAATAATTGTAACCGGATTTTATTACTGGTTGCGGGCATCTGCAATCAATGCCGCTGCGCACAGCAACTGCTTTACACTTTCAACAAATACATAAATATCCACCGCCTTCATTTCATCCGCTGCTGAGCCTTTAGCTATAGCGGCGTGTGTAAAAGCCTGCAGCCATGTTTTCCATTTTTTTAGAGAGGCCTGGCTAAAGAAATAGGTTAAAAAATGGGAGGGGTTTGCATACTCTTTATTCATTGCTGATAGCAATATTGTATGCTTTTTAAAATGGACGGGATGCTTAGGCGGCTTTATATACAGCAGGTAGGCCGCTTCTATCAATAGCTCCAGCCGTTCGCTATAATATAGCGCGTTGGCCGGACTGCCCCTATGCCAGCAATACTTTTCTTTGAGTGCTGCTCTGCAGAATTCGTCAAATGCTGTTATATGCTCGGCCGGTTTCGCGTAGTTGAAGAACTCTTGTAGTATCCCTAACGCGAAGGCTTGTAGTGGATTGCCTTTGTGGGTTGCCGCAATGCGGTTTAGGTTGACAAAGTGTTTTTTCATAATGGTTTTATTTAGGATTTGTATTGCAGATAAGGAAAGTAAGGTTGATTTAAATATCAATGTCATCGTGAGCCCGCCCGGATAATTGGCTGGACGGGCCTGTTCTAAGGTTCGAAGAACTCCTTAGAAGACGAACCATGTTTAGGCTCGGCTCTTTTCATAGATTTATTTGCTTCATGATTAATGGCGTTATAGAATTTGTTTCCGGTTTAAGCATTTTCAACCTTTTTCTTCCTGCCCGACTACAAACCAAAGTATCAATGGTGGTCAGGCGGGGATAAAAAGGTTGAGCCAAAAATCAAGGCTGTGAAAAAATTGGCTAAAAACAATTTTGTAAGCCTAAACCCGCCAAACTCGCTCCGGAGTTACCGGCAGTTACTTAGTCTCCACGGGCTCGAACAGTGGCGGCTTTTTAACGGCTTACGCAATTGTTTTCTTAACGCCATTCTTTCAAGGCCGCCTGGCATCCGTTTAGCTTAAATGTGTTTTAACTGCAAGTAGATAGGCAGTTGGCGTGCGTAAGCAAATATTAATAGATCATTTGCCAAGCACTCCGTTCAATAGATATTCCACCGCCAATCGCCCTGGCAACCGATTGGCGGTGCCCTTTTTTGCTCCACTTTTTTGGGCAAGCAAAAAACGTGGAAAAACAAATTTACATTTGGGTCTATACTCGCTATAGTATTCAACAGGTTTAGAAACTCTTGCAATATTTAATTGATTAATCAAGGCGGTGAGCTGTCAACTATTACTCCCGGAAACGCCGTAATAATCCGCCCCGCGGCGTCAGCGATAACCGTAACTACCTGCGTAGCACTCCCACAAACATCATAACCAACGATGCTGCCCGCATCCCAAACCCTTTGGTAATTGCAACTTTGAGGCACCGGCTGCGGGGTGGCGGCAAAAGCATCTTTAATGATGGAAACAATGCGCTCCACGCCAATGGTAAACTTACCCGTGCCAGGGTGGCGGGCCATAGGCGCATAATGCCGCTCCAATATATGGGCCAATACCGATGCGCCCAGCCACCAGTTATTACGCAATAGCTTTTTATGCTGCTTGAGCGGCAGCTGGTAAAATACATCTTTATGCAATTGCTGTAACCATTGCTCGGTATCGGCAATCAAAAATAAAATACGCAGCCATTGGGCTTCGTTAAACGGGTAGTGGTGTGTTGTAGGTGTAGTAACGGCGTTCATAACAGGTGGTTTTAAAAGTAACAGGAACCCCGCCATAAAGAAGCGTGGGTTAGTCCTTACCGTGCTAAAGGGCTACGACACCCCGACAACGAAATAAGAACGCCCACGCTGAATCTTAAATATAATAAGAAAACGTGAGCGATTTACCTTACTTACTCGTTGTCATAAAAGGTCGTAGTTTTTAGCACGAGGAAAAGTAAATACGCTTAGTATTTTATATGGATTAATGAATGAGTTTATTGATTCATAAAGGATGATAATTTAAAAATACATTTAAAGACTTTCTGTACAAATTTACAGTAAGTCGGATATTATTTCCAAATATTTTTTCGATTTTCTGTAATTATTTACATTGAATCATTATAAAAATTCAGGAATACGAAAATGCTATGACTAAATTGGGTGAATATTTGCAGGTTAAATCAGTAAATAAATCAGAAGTTTCAAGGAAAACCGGACTAAGTAAACCACGCTTAAGTGAATTAACCATTAACCCGACTGCCAAATTGCGAGTTGATGAATTATACCTGATTGCTCTTGCTATTGATGTAGAACCTTGTAAACTTTTTGAGTTCGTATGTGAAGGGATAAAGTTGAAAGCTCAAAAATGATATTATTAGAAGTTCAACTGCAGGGCAGTACGCACCATGGTACTGTATACCCACACACAGACGAGAGAGCTCACGCCTACACACAACCATTGCATCGAAGTCTATAGATAATTGAGAGCTACCAATCTGATCTACATTCAGCCACTTGTAATTTTTTCAAAACATAAACATTACTTCTATCAAGTTTCACCATTCGTTCATTGCTCAAACAAAACTTAATAATCCCATTACTACTTGGTGTTATCAATGTTGCTTTATTAAACCAATCTTGGTACTGTCAGTAATGGTCACTTTTGGAAACAGATCATCCCTGGTATTGGGAATTCCATCCTGGCCCGATGAAAACAATAGATATTTATCACCCATCTTTTCATAGTTAAAGTAAGAAATACCTTTTGTATTCATTCCTTTTGATGGGTCGTTAATAGGCGCCAACGGATCGTCCTCCTTTAGTTGCTGCAGCCTGTCGGGATATTGCCCGTGTGATAATTTATAAAATTCGATGTGTTTTACTAAGCCGTTTAACTGCATTTGTGAAATATCTTCAAATCCCTTTTTAAAAACAGAGGCGTGTGTTCCTGCATAAAAAAGAGATGAATAAATAAGCACCGTCCATAAAATACCTGCTGCCCCGATAATGGAAAGCCATTTATCTTTATATACTAAAAGCCCATACAATAAAAGTCCCAGGCCTGCAAATGCTCCAACTAATGGAATAAGGCAGATGAGTCCTAATAAATACGGCGGTTTTGACCTGGTTGTTGTAGCATCCATATATTGAACTAAAAAATTTTAGCAGTTTGCCAGTTCACTTCAAGCAGCTTCGCTAATATACTTATTTTTTATAATACACAATAACAGCTTTCCGGTACTTGTGTATTGAATTGCTTTCGTCGGGTCATATCAACATTCGTGCATCAGTGGCATTAAATCCGCCCCGAGATTCCCCGGCTTCGCTCCGCTACGCTCGGAACGACTGTAGTGGGGGACTTCTCGACCTTATCCGATAGCCATAGGGACTGCGCCCGGAATGTCCGAAGGTTTGAAGAACTCCTTTGGAGACTCCTTCGAAGACGGTAATAAGTTGCCGCAATTCTTTTTACTCACCCGGCGGGGTGCCACATACATCCCGATAGGTCTTTTACTGGTCCGCCGGGGTGGTACAACCCCATTTTTGAGGTTCCGAACCGCATCGCCGGGGTTGGGAACCTGGCGGTTGGCCCAATGCACCCCAACGGCAGGCTGCAACACCGGTCCGGCGGGGTTTAATACTCCTCCGGATGTATACAATACATATCCGGACCTATTTACAACCGCTTCGGCGGGGTTCCACACCTCAGGCTTGGGGTTATATAACCACTCAGCCGGGGTAAGTAACCGAGACGGTAGGGTTCAATACCTGTTCGATGGAGTTGAATACCCCTCTGCATGTATCCAACATAGGTTCACACCTATCTGCAACCCTGCGAAGGAGGTTCAACACCTATCCAACGCGGTTCCATACCTCGCGATTGGGGTGGTGCAACGGGTCGGTTGAAGTGTATAACCGGGACAAAGAGGCACAATACCGCGCCCGCGCGGTTAGCAACCGTTACGGAGCAATAAAAAACCCCGCCGGAAGCTTGTTGCACTTCCCTGGCGGGGTTCACCCCTTTTCCAACACTCCGGTTAACCAGCCGGATTTTCTGTGGCAGGCTTACCTGCTTTCACAAAAAACTGTTTCAGCCCGGCCCACTTTTCTTCGTAGCCGGGCTCATTGCTGCCTGCCTTATAAGCGGTA
>JBCNOR010000293.1:0-6538 GCA_039593785.1 Niabella sp.
CCTGCAACGTCTGGCACGCCGCCAAGGTCACCTTCGCCAACGAGATCGGCAACATCGCCAAGGCGGTCGGCGTCGACGGCCGCGAGGTGATGGACGTGATCTGCCAGATGTGATGTTTACTGTAATTTCACCAGCACTTAAAATAGTATCCTTTTGCTGGTCCTGTACCAATACCTGCTGCAGGTTCAGCTTGTTAAATAAAGAAAGGTCAATGCGGCCGATTTCTATTTTGGCTTGCAGATCTTTAGAAAGCCGGGAGGTTACTTTATCTATAAGCCAGTTTTGTACGGGCGGCATTTGAATCAGCACCCATACGGTCGTCAACAGCAAAATAATTGACGCCAGCACGATCAGTAATATTTTTCGAAATTTCTTCAGGAAAGGCTATTCTAAAAATTATTTGTAAAAGTAATTTATTAGGGGGCTACCTGCAAATTTCATGCATATCTAACTGTTAATTTTATATTTTTAGGCAATTCATTGGGTTGATTACTTTACTCACCTTATTTGCGGCAACTGTATATGAGCAGATTTTTTATTTTAGTTCTGTCGGCTTTACTGGCCCTCCTTCAAAGTAATGTGGCTGTTGCCCAGCAATTTGGAGGTAATCCTTCCGGTATGCGATGGAGACAAATTAACAGCGATACAGCCAGGGTTATATTCCCCGAAGGATTTGACTCTGCCGCACAGCGGGTGGCCGCTTTTATCAGGCAGGTATCGTTAAGGGACCAGCTTAGCCTGGGTAAAAAACTGAAAAAGATAGATATTGTATTACAAAATCAACCGGTTATTACCAATGGCTATGTGTCGATGGGACCTTTCCGAAGCGAGTTCTATACTACCCCTTCACCAGACAACTATGACCCGAGTAGTCTTTCCTGGCTTACCCAGCTTACGGTACATGAGTACCGGCATGTGCAGCAGTATAATAATTTTAACAACGGATTGAGCGCGGTTATGAAAAAACTGTTCGGGCAGGAAGGTTATGCCCTGGCCGTTAATGCCGCGGTACCAAACTGGTTTTTCGAGGGCGATGCCGTATACAGCGAAAGCCTGCTGGCTCCCCATGGCCGGGGCACCCTGCCTTTTTTCCTGAAAGCCTTCCCCGCTTTGTGGCAATCAGGCAAAGATTATAGCTGGATGAAGATCAGGAACGGCTCTTTAAAAGACTATGTGCCTAATCATTACGACCTGGGATACCTGCTCGTGAATTATGGTTCCCGGCAATATGGTTATGATTTCTGGCGCAAGGTAACCCGGGATGCCAGCGCCTACAAAGGCTTGTTTTACCCTATGCAAAAGGCTGTTCAAAAACATGCCGGTATTTCTTACAAGGACTTCCTAAAAAACGCTTTTGACTATTATAAAACTCAATACCAATCAGCAACTACCCGCGAGCTGACAGACAGTTTTAATGTATACCCTGTTAACACGAAAACACTTACCCAATACAGTTTCCCTTTCCAGCTGTCGGAAACCGATTTATTATATCAGAAATCATCCAATAACCGGAGAACGGGCTTTTATATAAAAAGCCCTGAAGGTGAGCGTTTACTCCGTTTGCGTGATATTAGTATTGAAGATCCCTATAGTTATCGCAACGGGAAGATTGTTTATGCGGCTTACGAATCACATCCCCGCTGGCGGTGGGTAAGCTATAACGTTATCAAATTACTGGATGTAGCAACCGGGCAGCAGCGAACGATCACTCACCAATCGAGGTATTTTTCTCCCGATATTTCGGCTGACGGGAAAACCATTGTAGCCAACAATGTGGCCCTGGATGGACGATCTGCACTAACTTTATTGTCCGCTGATGACGGAACTCCCTTCATGTCTATTTTTAATGACAGCGTCGCCTATTTTTCTAACCCGAAGTTTTTGAATGATAGTACCCTCATCACTGTGTTACGCAATAAAGATGCTACAACAGCTATAGCTGCAGTGGATGTTCTTAGTGGCGGCATTAAAAATATCACGCCACCTTCATCTACCGTAATTGGTAATATTACTATCAATAACGGTAAGATATATTTCACCGCTTCTAAGCATTTAAAGGATGAATTATTTTATTACGACCTGGCGCAGCAACAACTTTTTCAATTGCCAACTCCCGGTGTAGGCAGCTATTTTGCCAGCAGCGATTTCAACAAGCTGAACTGGAGCACGTTCACCGCTGATGGTTTCCAGTTACAACAAACTGACGAAACCCGGGCCCAATGGCAACCCTTATCTATGGATGCGTTTGTCAATAATAGAACCGGCCTGGTAACTGATAGCATCCATGCGTCTTACCAGTTAATAACGGCATCCCCAACCCCTGCTGTAACCCAACCCTACCGCAAGCTAACGCATCCCTTTAATTTTCATAGCTGGCGTCCCAATTACTCAGACCCTGAATTCAGCTTTACGATTTACGGCAATAATATTTTAAATACCACCGAAACCCAGTTATACTATTTGTATAATGAAAACGACAGAACCCATACTGCGGGCGGAGCTATTACCTATGGAGGTCTTTTCCCTTATATAAGTCTCGGCACCAATTATACTTTTGATCGCCGTGCTTTTGCGTCGAACAAATTAAGGCAGTGGAATGAATGGAATACTTATATCGGGGCAAGTGTTCCGTTAAGCTGGACCAGCAACCGAACTTATAAAGCGCTTAACATGGGAAGCAATTATTACTATCGTACTGATTTTAATACAGGCCCTACCAAAAATGAATTTAAAGAGCTGCAGTTCAGCTACCTTACTCATGGAATCAGCTGGACGCAGCAGGTACAAACTACAGCGCAGGATATTTACCCGAGATGGGGATATAGCATTAACACCCAGTTCAGACATGCATTGAACCTGTATAACAGCTGGCAGGGCTATGGAGGCGCAACATTATATTTGCCCGGCCTTTTACGTGCACATAGCCTGGTATTAAATGGAGCCCTTCAATATTCAGGGTCGGCACAACGGGTATTTGGCAACCGCACTGCCTTTGCAAGAGGTTATGCGGGGCGGGATTCAGCCGGCATTTATACAGCCAGGGCCAACTATCATTTTCCTGTATTTTATCCGGATTGGGGATTTGCCAATATTTTGTACCTGCAACGTGTTAGAGCCAATGTGTTTTATGATTACACCCAAGCTTTCAATAAAAACAGTACACGTAGTGCTGCCTTACAAAGTGCCGGTGCGGAAATTTATTTGGATACCAAATGGTGGAATCAACATTCTTTAACCTTCGGATTTAGAGCAGGCTACTTATTGTCGGCTATACCAGGGCAGAACAAAAAGCCTTTTTTTGAATTTATATTACCGACAAGCTTAATACCGAGGTAGTTTAATTCTAACAGGTCTTAAAAAGGTGTCAAGCCAGCCTTATCGCCCCTGATCATAATTTGCCTTGAGGTGCCCGTATCGGCTTTTGGTCCTCCCGCGTTGATTGGCTGCAATTGAATAGCCACATCATAGCTACTTTTATCGTTAATGTTCACAATGGGAGATATTTGAACGGTGTGAATAATTGAAGCGTCTATTTTTAATGCTTTTATATCACTAACCATATTTGAATTAACAGTTACAATCATTGGCTTACCGATAACGGAGTCTGCATTGTAAGCTCTTAAAATGTCCTCCATATCGAAAAAACGGAATTTCTTTTTCGTAGCAACAATAATAACACCATAAGCAGCTTTTGAGCCATAGAGCGCAGTAGCTTTCACGTCCTTCAATATAGTAATGTCGTCAATGCTTTGCGGACTGAGATAGCGAAAATTAGAAAATGCAACTATAGTTGTGTCAATTATTAGCAATGGATCAGTTCCATAATGACTAAGCGCCGGGGCTGGGCAAACAATCTTTGTTTGTGCATGTCCCTCGAAAAAAAGGACAAAATAAAAAAGCACACTAGGAAGCCATTTCATAACGTAGTTTTATCATTGATGCAATCAACTAGCAAATTACATAATGGCACTTTAATAAAACTAAAAATACCAGCCGGCCCTCAGACCTGCAAACCCTGTTGTATTATAGCTATTTTTCCATATTTCAGCTCTTGCCTGTACATCCAACTGCTTTATGCGTACGCCCAGGCCAGGTGAAATTATAAAAGCCCCTTTATGATAATAGCCCCCATAAGGATTGCCGCTTTTTGCTGTATAACTGGCTCTACCCGCATCTAACTTAAGATAGAGTCTGTTGATATAGTATTTTAAACCTAAGCTCACCGGAATTGCCCCCAGGTCAGGTACTATATAACGATTGGGAGTGGTCTTTCCCCGAAAGTGCAGGTAGCTGACAGATGCAGTTGCATGCAATTTATGGGTAAGCTGATACTCTATTCCGGCACCACCACCCACTCCTGTTTTGAAATCATTCGCAAAAATACCAACTGGCGCAGCCAGATCTGCGTACGGACCAATGTGAAATCGTTTTGTTTGTGCATTTATTTTAAAAGGTACTGCGGCCATAGATATCGGCACGAATAAATAAAGAAAGAAGCTTTTTTTCATAAATCAGTTTTACCATGCCCTTCCGGGATATAGCGCTACGAATTTAAGATAAAATCAAATTTCAGCTGCATTCAGCCTTTTATTATTAGTTAATCACCTACAATCACACCACTCACATTCCAGGCGCTAAAGCTGCTGCCTTCCCGGGAGCCTTGCGGAATCTGCACCTGTATCGTATGCTTCCCGGCTGACAAATCTCCTAACTGTATTACAAAAGGATTGGTTACAGTACCAGGACACCAGTTGGAGCGGCTCAGATCTGATGAAGACAAACCCGTAGCAAAATTTCCTGAGGCGGGATTGAACAAGCGGTAGGAACCGCAATCTTCCCTCCAGGGAATCATCTTGAAGATAGTTTTTCCATCTAAGTTGATGGTGTTTTCTTTGGGCACAAATTCATCACCGTTTCCCCAGCCACCATGCCCGGTGGTGGTATAACGGAGAACCGCATTACTGATAGCTTCTTTCAATTCAAATTGAACCGTTAGTCCCTCAGGCTTATCAAACATAGTAGCATACTCCTGCCCGGCCATTTCCATAATACTAAGGGTATTAAATAGCGGTACTACTTTTTTGGGCGGTTCATCTCCTCCCCTGTGAATGGTAATAGCGGCGTTTATCTTATGCCCTCCTTTATCATAGTTGCCTATAAATACACCTATGTAAACTTCCTGGCTGTCCAGCAGTGAGGCATAGGATGTTATATCCTGCCTGTAGGGAACCACCTGGTGCCACTCTTTCCCCTTTAATTGTATGTGATTATATTGCTTTATTCCGAAGGGTGTAAAAAAACGCATTAACTCAATCGCGGGATTGTAATCTGCCGAGGCAACTACACCCTGGTATTTTTTGCCGTTACCATTATCAAAAACAGGCAAGGTGGATGCCCCGTTTTTCAGGCCATCCAGGAAGGATTGTTTTTTATCAACCGGGATCAGGAATACCGTTCCGGTGCGATCATAAGCATCTCCGTTAGACTGCTCCTGCAAATCAAGGAAGACGGTCTTTGCATCGGCCATGGAGGGAAATTTCACTTTCTTTATTACAATGGTTCCATTGGCAAACCGCATTACATCCGGCTTTACGGTAGCAGTATCAGAGAAATTGATGACCTGATCTTTAAACAATTCTATAGTGATAAATCTATTGCGCCAGATCTCATCGCGATAGCTTAAAAGGTCGAGTAACTTTGGCTTAATTGATGCAAACCGGGGTGGATTTGTATACGTAGTCTTCTTTACCTCGTCAGCGCTTATGACAAAATTACCGTTGCGAATCGTTTCCAATACCAGTCCCAGGTTTTGGCCTAATACAGTTGGCGCGCCCTTTACAGGTAAATCGCTGGTGTACCAAAATTCGATCGTATTGGAATTGACAACCGTTTTTGCTTTTTTACAGTTGTAACCCAATATTTTTTTGCTTCCTTCCTGTAATTCAAATTGCTGATTTTGTATGGCAGTTGAATCGATAGTGTAGATACAATTTGCCTGGTCGAGTAAAGTATATAATTGCTGTGAAAGATTCATTCTGTTAATCAATGAAACTTCCAATGGATACTTGCCTTCTCCTTTCAAATCTTTCTCGTTGGTAATAAGCGTCTGCCGGGCATTTGTAAATACGACAACCTTGTTCTGGTTGGGCGATGGCTTACCATTGGAAGAAGAAACATAGTTTATCCGGTAGGTATTATTATCAGATTGAAAGGGTATTTGCCCTACGGCTAATGATGTATACAAAATAAAACATACAATACCCATTATTAAACGTAGCGGCTTCATTTTTTTTAATCAAATGTAGTATACGGGGAGGGAATTTCAGCCGGGGGACTTTTTAAAATAATGAACGGGCAAGTGAAACTTCCGGTACGGCGCGTGAGGACACGCACAGTGGCTACAGTTGCTATTTGAACCTATCCGTTGAAATAAAATCCTGCAAACTAATACCAGCGGATTCGTGGTTGCAGTAATGGCATCGGGTATTTCAGCACATGCTGGTGTATCTCGCTTAATGTATGTTATGGGACGTGATGG
>JBCNOR010000294.1:0-6537 GCA_039593785.1 Niabella sp.
GCGCGTTTGGCCAGCTGTCAGGCGATTTGCGCAACGACTGCGTCATTTCGAAAATGTAATAATGTGATAGCTAATAATTAAAAAGGTATAGGTCCATTTCGAACCCTGCGGGCACTGTCCCTTACCCCTGTCGTAAACCATTTTCAGTATCTGGTCTGTTGTATAGGTATGGGAGGGGAGGTCTTTATAGTCATCTGTTGTGGCATAGCAATAACAGAGTTCTGCACGTCCCTTGGTACTGCCTTCCTCATAGCCTTCCAGGGAATTATCTTCGCCTTTTAATTCAAAACGGTAAGAAGGTTTGCCGTTAAAGGAAAGGGCTGCATCTTTTTGTATAGAATAAGACTTATTGATGCCTACCGCTACCCAGGCTTTATCAACTATATCAATTTTCCTGGCGGTATCAGCCTGTACATTTACTCGGGTTGATACTGCCTCTAACGCTGTTTTTTGGGCTGTTGCAAACAACGTCAATAATACAGGAGCGATGCTTAAGATTATTTTTTTCATGAGTGATTTTTGTTACCGGCCCAACTACAAATGCCGGTATTTTTTTGTTGATAAACTGCAATCTGCTATAACATATTTCTAATCGCTTACTGGTATTGCCGGATTACTTTTTAACAAAAAGCTCCCTTATTGTCAGCGTTTTATTATTAACCAGCGGCTTTGCATATGCTGCTATAAAAAACAGGTATCCCAGTGTTACAAAAAGAAATAACATGGCAAAGCGCAGGCCTATAAGATCTCCTAATGCGCCTACAATAAAAGGTACTAATGCGCCTCCAAAAATGCCTGAGCATAAAATGCCCGAGAAAGAACCATGATGCTTGCTGACGGAATTCAGTGCCAGTGAAAATATAATGGAAAACATTACCGAAATGGTAAAGCCTGCAGCGGGGAAGGCCCATAATGATGACTGCCTGTTGCCCAGTAAAGCAATGCTTAATATTACTGCCGATAAAATGCAGGCTGCTTTTAATACCTTCCGGGAATCCCAGAGCTTTAATACCACCAAACCCAATAAACAGCCAATGGTCATCAGTCCCCAGAATAACGCCACTGCATTAGCACCATCGCCGGCCGGATCTACCTGGTGGTACTGTTTTAAAAATTCCGACATCCAGTTAGCCAATGATTGCTCGGTACCCACATAGGCCACAATGCCCAAAAAGAATAGCCATACGTCCCGCTTTTGCAGGAGCTCCCGGTATGTTGATGCTGTGCCAGACTTTTCGTCTTCTTTTAATTCAACTTTCGGCATCCTGATCACCGCCAGTAAAACCAGCATAATAAGAAACAGCAAGCTGAATATCCAATACAGGGCCGTCCAGTGCAGCCCGTTTTGCACCAGGTTTCCCAGCAGGCTGGCTAAAGGATGCGTAACGGGTTGGGCGGATAATTCCCGCATCAGATAGGTAAAGATAAACGGGCTTATAAAAGAAGCCAGGCCAAAGACCAGCTGTCCCATTACCGAAAAAAAAGCAAAATTTTCTTCACCACCGGCCACACGCATCAGCGGGTTAATGATAACCTGTAGCATGGCCATACCAATACCTATGATAAATAGTGAGGCCAGCGCCATTCCATATTGAGGAGTAATGGCAAAGAGCAGCGCTCCGGCAAGATTCAATGCAAAAGCAATCAACATCGATTTCTTTTCTCCCAGCCTTTCGATCATGATACCGGCCGGAACCGACATAATTCCATAAGCCAGGAAAAAGGAAAAAGGGAGAAAGGCAGCCATCGTTAAACTAAGCCGGTAGGTTTCTATAATTACGGGCATAAGTGGCCCGAGTATATTGGTTACAAAAGATATGACAAACCATATCAGTAAAATCACGCCCACTAAAAAACGATTAGGTTGTTGCATGCAGCATCGATTGAAGAATTATAGATAGTTGACTATAGGATATGCGGCGGGGGACCGGAACACTTTTGCCGCACAACCCTGCACACCTGCCTTATTACCCAATGCTGCTGCCATTAAAGTGGTTTGACCGCTGGTAGCCGGCATGGCAAGGTTTTTCACTCTTTCACGCAGCTCCCCGATATAAAAGTCGCCTGCTTCACTGATACCGCCGCCAATCACCACCATTTCGGGGCTAAAAATATTAATGTAACCGGCAATGCCTGTGGCCATATGATCCAGGTGATAGGTCATTGCATTTATCGCTGCATCATCCTGTTGCCAATAACGTTCCATAATATATTTGCCATCTGCTGAATCTGGAGCGCTCGCTTCGAGGAACCGGTAGCGATTGATTAAGGCAGTTACAGAAGCATAAGCTTCTAAGCAGCCACGCGAGCCGCAGGAGCAGGGCAGGCCTTCATGCCGGATGATGATATGCCCCAGCTCAGTGCCGCGATTTTTATAACCGCCATATAGCTGGTTATTGATCACCAGGGCGCCGCCTATACCCGTGCCAACGGTTAAGAACACTATATCGCTGCATCCTTTTGCAGCCCCATAAATCCACTCGCCCATGCCCATCATATTGGCATCATTGTCCAGGAAGATATTATGACCGGTTTTTGTTTCCAGCAATGATCCAAGAGGCAGGTCTTCAAATCCTGGCAGGTTATCTGCTCCGCCAATTACTATGTTGTTTTCTACAATGCCCGGGAAGCCGATACCAACGCCGCTAATAACGCTGTTATAGTTATGGGCAGTTGATTCGGCCTGTGTTATGCAGGATACTATTTGTTCGATAACCCCTGCTTCTCCCGCATCCTTTTCAAGTGGTTCTGAAAAGGATTGGAGCAGGCTGCCATCCTCAGCTACCAGGCCATACTTCAGCGCAGAGCCTCCTACATCTATTCCTATTGCTAATGGTTGGTTCACGGATAAAATTTTGAATTGATACCTGTAATCTTAAAGTTGACGCTGACCGAAATTATTTTAAGTAATCGTATACTGAGTCCAGCTTAAACTGGCGGATCGCATCTGCGCTGGGATGCGCCCGTTTGTCAATATCACTAAAATAAGGCGCCTTATCCCAAACGCTTACATCGCCGCCTGTAGCGCGGGGGTCCTTGGTCTGTACCAGGTATTCCTGCATTTGTGCGGCAAGCTTTTCTTTTACATTTTTATACGCAGGATCAGCAGCAAGATTATGCAACTCATCCGGGTCGCGGAGAATGTCAAATAGCTCTTCCGCAGGGCGTTTACCCATGCCCAGCTCAAACATCGGTTTAACTGCCGGGTTGTCTTTGTTGGCGATCAGGTAAAACTTGGCCGGCCCGGGATAGTTGAGCATATAAGGATCGATATCTCCGTATAGGGGAGGGTCGCCGGCGGCCCAACGGTTAGGTTCGTAATTGCGAATGTATAAGTATTGCGAGGTGCGTATAGCCCGGCCCGGGTAGCCCAAACCATGCTGGCGAACAAAAGCATGTCTTTCACGCCCTAATACTACGAAATCTCTTTTGGCAACCGTATCCTTGTTGTTTTTATCTAAAACCGGCAACAGGCTTTTAGCTGTAACGGTTGATGGTATGGCTACACCCGCCAATTCAAGGAAAGTAGGCGCCAGGTCGTTCAGGGTAACCAGCTCATGGGCTACAGTACCTTTGCTAAACTTACCCGGCCAGGAAATGATCAGGGGAACATGGGTTCCAAAATCATAGACGTTGCCCACCCGACGCGGCATTTGCCAGCCATTGACACTGCATACAACAACGATGGTGTTTTCCAGCTCCCCGCTTTGTTTCAGCGTTTGGAGTGCATCTCCCAGCTCTTTGTCAAACATTTCTATAGCGTAATAGTAATCGGCAATGTCTTTCCGTACTGAGTCATTATCAGGCAAATACTTTGGTACTTTGATCTTAGAAAGGTCGATGCCTGCTTTTTCGCCACTGCCTACTTCGTAAGGACGGTGAGGGTGCAGGCTGCTGATCCAGTAAGTCCAGGGGGCATCCTTCTTTTTCAGTTGCAGAAATTCGTCAAAGCTTTTGTAGGGGTTGCCGGCTGGATTATGCTTGCGGCCATTAGCTTCAAAGCTGCCGGGTCCCCAGCCTTTTCCCTGGAAGCCCACTTCGTACCCCGAAGCTTCGAGCAGGTCGGTATATAAAGGATATTCGGTAGGTAAGATACTCCAGAGATTAGCGCCCTCTTTCAATCTCCAGATGTCCTGCCCCGTCAAATAACCGGCCCTGGAAGGTGTGCAGGAAGGGGAGTTACAAAAAGCATTGGTGAAGCGCACGCCTTCGCCGGCAATGCTATCCATGTGTGGTGTGCGTACCGTAGCATCTCCATAAACACCTGCGTGGATCGCCGATTGGTTGTCAGACATAATGATCAATATATTGGGACGCTTGCCGGTTTCCTTCTCGGCAGGCGTTGTACATCCCGCTATTGCTAAAGCGACAATAATGATCGCCCATCGCAGGTTCCTGTTACTATAGGCTATTTTATTCATTCAAATAAGTTTTAAATAATGAGAGAGTACCCGCTGTTAATAACCCGGATTTTGACGACCGATATTTTTATTAACGTCAGTTTCATTTTGCGGGAAAGGATACAACTCATGCTTGCCCGGTACAAAATTGGCGCCTGCAGGATACGGATAAGTGGCCCTGATCGCCTGTACCTTTTGATAGGTTTCCTGTATTTTAGTACCCAACAGGTTCCAACGTATCAGGTCGGCCCGGCGCATTCCTTCAAAACAAAGCTCTTTGGCCCGCTCGCTGATCAACGTATCCAGGAAGGCTTTCTTGCTTAACCCGGAAGGGATATTAACACTTGCAGCATCAGGCTTTGGAGCCAGCGCTGCGGTAATTACGGCACCGGTTCCGCCACCACCCGTTACGGTAACGGTTGGTGCAGAAGTGTAACCAAAGCCTGTATTGTAAAGCGTTACTTCCGTAATACGCCCGCCGCTGCGACCAGATACAACTGCATTCGCATAATTGCCTCCACCGCCGGTAATGGTTAAAGTAGGCGCCGATGTATAACCGGATCCGCCGTTGGTAATAGAAAGCGTGATTGCATTACCTGGCATGTCCAATCCATAAGCTCTTCTGCGAACCTGGTTGATCGCATTCAGGGCTACCTGGTTGGGTCCATCGTTCAATTCGTTCTCCACTTCCGCCTGCAACAATAATAAGTCGGCATAACGCATGATCACCGTATTGATATTTGTGCTGCCTATTTCCGTAGGTGAATTGGTCTGGTACTCACGGCTCCATTTGCCAACAGTCCAGTTTTGATCGCCGGTACCTGTAACAATATATACCCGGTTCCCCGCTGCGTCAATCCTGAACCTTGCTATGGCAAAATCCTTTCTGAAGTCCCCGGTCTGGAAGCTTTCATAAAAAGGGCGCACCGCCAGGCACCTGGCTGAAGTGCCGCCGTATACACCCGTTGCTGTAGCCGGTGCATTAAAGTATCCGTACCGCGAAGCATTAGGCGCTTCCCCTGCAGGGCCTGTTGGCGTGTAAAATGCAATTTCGAAAATACTCTCTGTAGGCTCTAATACATGCTTGGATTGATTGATAAATACCTGCGGATAACTTGCGTTCAATTTATATGGATTGGCAGCCATAATATCATTGATCTGCTGCTGTGCCAATGTATAATACTCCTTGTAATTATTGGGTCGTTGCATTTGCCCGTTTGGTTGTAAAGAAAAACCTCCGGCAAATAAAGCAACACGGGCCAGCATGGCTTTTACGGCCCACCTGTTAACACGCTCGTTAGTGGGAGTTGCGGCAGGGAGCAGGTCAGCAGCTTCCTGCATATCTTTTATAATCTGTGTATAAATAACAGCCCGGTCAGTCAGGCCTGGTTTTAAATCGGTACCTGCTTTGGACGAGGTTGTTTTAAAAGGCACATCACCCCATAAACGAACCAGTTCAGAGTAATAAAAGCCACGCAGGAATTTGGCCTCTCCAAGCATACGGTTCAATTGAGCCTTTTCTGTTTCCGTTCCGCTGGTATAAGCTTTCATCTGCGGAATTTGCTCCAACACTACATTAGCCCGGTCAATACCCTGGTACAGCGCGCTCCAGCTGCCATAAAACATATCGGTTTCAGGAATCCCGGTATAATGTGGTATGATCCGCCAGTTATCGGCCGCGATACCTGAAGTTTGGCCGATATCACTGTCGTTATCAAAAACCATCGGGATATTCCATCCATATCCGCTCCAGGTAGATACGGCTCCATATATACCCAGGGTAGCCATATTGGCTTCGTCGATATTAGAATAAAAATTATCGCTGGTGAAATAAGAGTAAGGTTTGGTTTCCAGTACTTTTTTACAACCACCTGTTATAATGAGGCCACAAAATGCTGCAATAGTAGTTGCCTGTCTGATTATATTTCTATGTTTCATTGTAGTAATTACTTTAATGGTTACAGGGATAGGTTTAAACCCAGTACAAATGACCTGGCACGTGGATAGGCGCTGAAATCAACACCTGGAGTAATGGCATTATTAATAACGCTTACTTCAGGATCATAACCTGTATACTTTGTAAATACATGCAGGTTATAGGCGGTAAAGTAAACCCGTGCATTATTGATTCGGGCTC
>JBCNOR010000295.1:0-6530 GCA_039593785.1 Niabella sp.
GCCATGGCCGCCACACAACGCACAGGCGCAGCGGAACAGGATTTTAATAGAAACATTCCAGGAAAGCCGCGCCCAGATGGGAGATGATATCTCCGGCAGTCATGGCTTCCTGCGACAATTTTGCTGCGGCCAGGTCGCCGGCATAACCATGCAGCCAGGCGCCCAGCAATACGGCGGCCTTGGGAGCATAATCCTGGGCCAGCAACCCTGTAAGGATGTCGGTGAGCACATCGCCGCTACCACCGGTGGCCATCCCTGCATTGCCGGTAGTATTAAAGTAGCCTTTGCCGGCAGGCGTAGCAATAAAAGTTCGATGGCCTTTTAATATGATAATGATCTTTAAGCGAGCCGATTGTTCGATGG
The DNA here is from genome assembly GCA_039593785.1 of Niabella sp. Lineage (GTDB taxonomy): Bacteria > Bacteroidota > Bacteroidia > Chitinophagales > Chitinophagaceae > Niabella. Next base: position 364 of record JBCNOR010000295.1, read on the forward strand.
CCATTTCTATTCTTTCAAAGTCGTTGGATTGCTCGCCAAACAGGCGGCTGAACTCTTTGGGATGCGGTGTAAGTATGCTGTTGGGTGGAATGTGGCTCAGCCAGCTTTTATTTTCTGATAAAATGTTGAGAGCGTCGGCATCCAACACCATCGGTTGCCTGTAATTTTCTAAAACAAACGCTACCAGCTTTTGTGTATCGGCATGGTTGCCCAGGCCAGGACCTATACCCAGGGCCGAATAGCCTTGCAACGAGTAATCAATTATAGTAACGATATCTGCATCCGCATCTGCTTTGCACATGGCTTCAGGTGCGCTGGTTTGCATAATATTGACGCCTTTACCCGGTACATGAGCGGTTACCAGGCCGGCGCCGCTTCGCAGGCAGGCTTTGGTGCTTAAAACGGCTGCTCCCATTTTGCCATAGCTGCCAGCGATAATGAGCGCATGCCCGAAATTGCCTTTGTGCGCATAGTTTTTCCGTGGCTTATAAAAAGAATTAAACAGGCCCTTTTCTGTCAATTCGTACTTTGACTCAACCGTTGTAAGATATGCGGGTGCCAGACCGATATCCAATACATGAACCTGTCCAAAATACCCCGCATTGCAGGGCATCAGCAAGCCCAGCTTAAAGTTTTGAAATGTTAAAGTGTGGTTGGCCTCAATAATAGGGGTAGTGCCTGAATATGCGTCAGCTTGCAATCCCGAAGGCATGTCAATGGCAATTACTTTGTTTGACTGATTGTTGATAAAGGCAACTATTTCTCCGGTAAATCCCTCAATAGGTCTGTTGGTGCCCGTGCCTAATAAGGCATCGATGATGATCGCTGAGGGAGAAAGTGAAAGCGGCCCGGTTCCGGGATTTAATTCAATAATATTAGCACCGGGAATTGCTTGTAGCCTTTCGAGGTTGGTTGTGAAATCCCCGCTTGCTTTGCCTGTTACATTTACGATCAATACTCTTACCGGAATGCGCATGAGTAGAAATAGTCTCGCAATGGCCAGGCCATCGCCGCCATTATTACCCGTGCCGCAGAAGATGTCAAATGATTGACCGGGGAAATGTTCCCAGATCCAGTCGACACAGGCAGATGCCGCTCTTTCCATAAGATCAATAGAGCTTATCGGTTCATGCTGAATGGTATATTGATCCCATTCCCGTATTTGCGAAGCGTTGAGTAATTTCATGGCCTGTAGTTGAACATTAAAGATAAACAAAGCGCTCTAATGCATAGGAGGCCATCCTGGTTAAACTAGCTTTTTTTCTTTTTGACCGGCCCGGTCTTTTTTGAAGTGGTAGTCGCTTGCTTTTTAGTGGCCGGCTTTACAACCTTAGTGGTTTTAGCCGCAGGTTTCGTAGCGGGCGCTTTTGATTTGGATGTTGTTTTGGGCCTTGCCGCAACTTTAGGTTGGGTTTCTGTTTTTGCCCTGTTATTTTTTTTCGGAGCTTGTTTCACCATTTTAGCGGGTGGCGGCACAGGCTTCTTTTTAGGTGTTACAACTAGTGGAGTATGCGTAACAGTAGGCTCTTCTTCCGCCTGTGTATCATTTTGCATATAGTCGCCAAACACGTTGTAAGCCAGCTTAGCTGCTTTATAAATAGTGCTGTTGTATTGGTTGCCCAAAATAATGATCACGGCTTTTTCGTCAGTTAGCCTGGCAAAAGCCGGGCTGAATCCGTGCCATTTACCGTTGTGGTAAATTACTTTTTTGCCATTGGGCAGGCTTAATAAACGCCAGCCTAAACCATAATTGTGTGTCGACGGCTTTTCGTTACTGAGCGGTTGGTAGGCAGAGTCCAGCAGGCTTTGCCTGATGAAGGCATTATTGTATAAGGCTGCATCCCATTTCATCATATCGCGCGGGGTGCTGTAAATATTTTTATCGCCATAAGTATGGTCAAATATATCCTGGTCCCACAATTGGCCCGACGGCTTATAAGACATCATGACGCGGCCACTATCCATTGGGGTATAAACAAATGTATGCTCCATACCCAATGGCTTGAAGATGGTTTCGCTAAGATATTGCGGGTAAGGAGTACCCGTTACTTTTTCTATGATCAGAGCCAGGAGGACATAATTGGTATTGCAATAACTAAAACGGCTACCGGTTCTATAGCTGAGATCAGGTTTGTATTGTATTAAGAAGTTGAGAACATCGTTGTTGGTAACCATCTTTTGGGCAGGCCATTTTTCTTTATCCTCCATAACATATAGATAGTTGGGAAGACCGCTGCGATGGCTAAGCAGGTCTTTAACGGTTACGCCCGGGTAAGGAAAGCCGGGGAAGTATTGAGTAAGGTCATCGGTTAGATGAACTTTTTCCTGCTGCACCAATTTTAAAATAGTGACGCCGGTAAAGGGTTTGCTGGTTGAGGCCAGGTGAAAAGAAGAGCTGTCGGTGATAGGAGTGATCTTTGCTTTGGGATCTGTAAATCCAACATATTTTTCATATACAATATTGCCGCCCTTTGCAACCAATATAGCCCCGTTGAAGTTACGGTTGATCAGGTGCTTGTCAAAGAGTTCTGTCAGCCGCGTTTGATACATAGCCAACTCGCCCTCTTTTAATTTTTCAGGAGTGGGGAGCGCAATACCGGGGGAAGCTGAATCTCCCTGGGTAAGGGCGGGACTGGAAGAGCCTGATTTACAGGCAACAAACACTAAAGCCAGGCAAATGGAAACTAAAAATCTTCTCAACGTTCATTCTTTTAAGCTTGCAAATGTAATTGTATCGATTTTTTAATTGCCCTATCTGAATAAATATTTCGCGATTTTAACAAGCTGTAAAAGAAGGAAGCTGCAGAATAACTGCTTTGCCCGATTCTTATTTGCTGTAAAGGCAAATCCGGTTGTTGAAAGCAGGAAGGGAAACGAGCAGGGCCTGTTCCGGGAATAGAGCTGCTTCCGGTCTACTCCTGGTTTATTTTCTAATGAGCTGGAGAATGTCCTGAATTCGGGTTGGAATCTTTAAAAAATGCTTTAACCGGGCCTGATTCTTGTTTATTATAAACAAAGGGCGTCATATAAATTCTATGCCGCGGTATTTATTTCAGCTACTTCTTCGGTTATGACGATATCTTCTTAAGCGTTAAACGGGTAACACATAGCAATACTTTATTGCCTGCTATCTATACCCGTTATAAATTTCTTCCATTCTTCGGCGCCCGGCATGTCATTACCTGCATCATAAGCCTCGATCAACTCAAACCTTTTATGGTTGACCTGGTACCAGTAGCTTGGCTGCAGCGGTTGATATTCCTGCTCAAAAGCAGCCCGGGAAATAAAGCGCCTGGCCAGGGTTTGCGGATCTTCTATCTTCATTAAGGTCCATTCTGTTTCATCGTTGGTAACCCGGTAGGCAATAATACCCAGGTGCTGAAAATAGTAAACCTGGGTCATGCGGGGTTTATTTTGGGAGCAGGGTGTTAGAGCACTGTTCATTAGTTTTCATAGTATTTCAGTACCAAAAAATGAGAGGGCGGTTGGGCTGGCATATTGGTGCATCCTTTAAAAATGCACTGGTTAAGGACACAGTCCCATGAGAAAGATTGGAAGGCGATCCCCGGTTTGTTTAAAAAGGTAGAGGGGTGTTCCAATACCTGGTTTTCCATGGCTTCATTTAAATCGTAACAGGTCAGGTATTGGCCGTTGGGCATAGTAGTGGGTTTTAAAAATCGATAACTAGGGGTTGATGGGCCTAAAGGTAGGAGCTGCCTATAAGTAGGCAACCGGGTATTTTTCCCGTATTACGGACGGGATGGATGGGTTAGTGCTGATGCTGTTAGAGCGTGGGGCGGCTACTGTTAATCCTTAATCTCGATCCAGGCCGGTGCATGATCGCTGGCTTTGGGCCAGCCGCGTACATGGGTATCAACACCTCCGGATTGAAGATGGGTTGCCACCAGGGGGCTTAATAAAAAATGATCGAGCCGCAGGCCGGCATTACGCTCCCAGGCATGGCGCAGGTAATCCCAGAAAGTATAGATGGGCTCACCAGGGTAAAGGGTACGCAGGGCATCCGTCCAGCCCTGTTTTAAAAGGGTTTGATAAGCCGCACGGATCTCTTTTCTAAAAAGCGCGTTCTCCAGGTATTTTTCCGGTTTATATACATCCAGCTCGGTGGGCATTACATTATAATCGCCCGCCAGTATAACGGGCAGCTCCATGGCATGGAGTTTTTTGGCGTGGCGGATCAGCCTTTTGAACCAGGCCAGTTTATAATCGAATTTAGGCCCGGGCCAGGGATTACCATTGGGCAGGTAGATACAGGCGATCACTTTTTCATAGGTAATCACTTCCAGGTAGCGGCTATGGGTATCGGTACGGTCGCCGGGTAGGCCGCGCCTTAACTCCTGTATCGGTTGGCGGGATAGTATGGCCACACCGTTCCACGATTTTTGCCCCAGCCATACCGCATGGTAGCCTGCTTTTTGCAGGGCCGCCTGGGGAAACTTTTCCTGCGGCGCTTTCAGCTCCTGCAGGCATACCACATCAGGCGCTGTGCTTTTCAGCCATTTCAGTAATACCGGCAGCCTGCCGTTAATGCCATTGATATTAAATGTAGCGATCTTCATGGGGCATTTTATTTGAAACCAATGCTATTGCCTGGATCCGGTTGCAAAAGCAATGCCGCTTTGCAGGTGGCTGGTGTATGAACAGTAAAACCATTGCACCGCCGCCAACATGGATGGTTGAAAGGTGTTATAGCGATGCAATGGTATCATTTATTAGCCAGGCTTAAAAGGCTTTTAACATGGCTTATTCATTACTGTCTTACCAGTTTGAATTTCTGGGGATTGCCGGTATGGGCTGAATAGATTATAATAGGCGTATCATTGGCAGTGCTTCCCCCGCTTACATCCAGGTTTTTACCGGGTGCGCAGGCAGGCGTAAGATTATAGTAGCCGCCACCTACATAGTTGATCTGCCAGCGTTGCGCAGTTGAATTACTGAATGTATTAACCTGTATAAGCGTACTGTTGGCAGAAGCGCTACCTGTTACATCCAGTACTTTTGAAGTGTCTGCTATACTTTTCAGGGCATAATAGCCGCCACCTAAGGCTCTTAATTTAAAAACCTGGTTATTGCTGGTAGGGTAGTTGTTGGTCCAAAGCGTTACCTCGGTGCCATTCACAGGAGCTGAGCCGTTTACATCTAAAACTTTACTTGGCTCTTTGGTTAGGGCAGACACGATCTTATAATTTGCCCCGTCAATAAGAGATGCCTGGGGAGGATTGAATGTGATCAGCAGGATGCTTAAATGACTATAAGCTGCCAGCTTGGTAGGCAGATCGGTTTCACCATAATATCTTGCCAGCGCCCAGGCATACATTTTTACATTGTCACTGCCAACGGTCTTGCCTGTAAAATAATTTTTCATGGGCGTATCGGCGGCTGCATCATAGCTTATACCATCTATGCCATAAGTGGTCATTTTATTATACATTTCATCCAGGGCCGTTTGTTGCTGTGCGGCTGGTTTGCCATATACATCCTGCCAGTTGCTATAGAAACTCACTGCCCAGCCCTGCTGCTTAAAGCTAACCAGGTATTGTATATACTGGCTCTCTACCAAAACCCTGTTTTTAATGGAATACATACTGTCCATTTTTTTTAAGGTAGACAGGAACAGTTGTTCATTGGCCGTGCTGTTTAAATCTTTACAATCAAGCCAAAGCGAGGTAAAGCCCGGCAGCTTCTGGTTAAGGTTAGCAAAATATTGCTCCAGGGTTTGGCCGGTGGCAGTTGCCGCCTCATGGCCGATGAGGCAGGTAGGCTGGCCATTTTTGGTTCCCACAAAAATGTCCACCTCAAGACTGTTGATGTTTTCATTTTTTATTTCGTCTACCTTGATAAGGTCATTTACCCGGTGAGCGCTAACAACCGCTGGTCCGGAGGTGACGCTTCGGGGTGTTGTCTGTGAGGGCCCGTCAGCAGGAGGCTTTACATCTTTTTTGCAACTGATCAATACGGCCAGTATGATTACTGCCGGTTTACAAACACCAAAGACATTTTTAAGTAAGAGGTTTTTTTTTCATCTTTTTTTGATTTACTTATTGTTTAAAATGAATAATCCGGGATGTCATTCTTCCATGACCATTTAGTTCAAGCCTGTCCGGGTATAGCGAGATAATGCCATACGCATTTTGATCAGCTGTTTCAAC
>JBCNOR010000296.1:0-6509 GCA_039593785.1 Niabella sp.
GGCGGCTAAAGTATCGTCAGCATTCACATTACTGGTTCCGATATAAAAAGAGTAGTTGGCCAATGATGTTTGCGCGGCGATATTGTATTTATCTTCCAGCAAATCAAGCGTGAATGCCGGCGGGGCCGTGTTAGGCATTTCCATAAAACTCGTTACACCGCCAGCCACTGCAGCTTTGCTTTCAGAATATATATTGGCTTTATGCGTTAAACCAGGCTCCCTGAAGTGTACCTGGTCGTCTATAGCGCCAGGCAGCAGGTGTTTGCCTTCTCCATTGATTTCTATTGCATCAGCTTTTGTACTGATTTGATTATCAATTTTTTCAATGCGGCCATTTTTAATTAAAACGTCCTTTGTTTCTGTTTTACCCTCATTTACTACCTGAATGTTTTTAAAAAGATATATTTGCATGGTTTTTGTTTTTGTGCCCCGTGTTTTACTGATGCCGTTTGATCATCAACGGTTGAAATTATCCGCCCAACAGGTTGGATGTAGATACTGGTTTGAAGTGATATAAAATATGCTACGAACCAGCACTATAGGTACCACGGGAATCATCAATGGAAATACTTTAATTAACCTTATCAATAAACTATGCAATTTAAGAAATACCTGCCTTTGCTAGCAGTTGTTTTATTACCAATTCTTGCTGTTTCTCAATCTACTTATCTGCCCCGGGGCGATAAGCAGGAAATTTTATTGGATCGCCTGGAAATCAAAGCTCAGCGAGATCCGATGCTGAATTTAAGCAAGGCAAAACCTTATAGCAGGGAATTTTATGTACCCGCTATAAAGAATTACCTGAATGTGGATTCGGCCCTCGAGGCAAAACTGACCAATGTTGACAAGTATTATTTAAAAAGTGCATTGGCTAATAATATAGAATGGCTGCCTGAAGAAGAGCGGGATGCCTATATGAGCAAAAAGCTGGTGGGCAATACCTTCTATCAATACCCGGCAGGCTTGTATGAAACACATAGCAAAGATTTTGACCTAACTGTTAACCCGGTGCTGAACATCGGCTACATGAAAGAAAGCGGTAATGATCAGAGCCTTTTTTATAATACCAGGGGAATTGCTATTCGCGGCCGCATAGCGAAAAAAATAGGCTTTTACACCATGCTTACCGATAACCAGGAGCGCTATCCAACCTATGTGCAGGATTGGATGAATGAACGCACGGCGGTGCCTGGTGCGGGGTTTAATCACCAGTTTAAAAAAGAAGGTGGGCGGGATTTTTTTGACGCACGCGGGTATATAACATTTGGCGCTACTAAATATGTAGATGTAACTTTTGGTTACGACAAAAATTTTATTGGTAACGGCCAGCGTAGTTTGTTTTTAAGCGATTTTGGAAATAACAATTTGTTTTTAAGATTAAATACCCGGATCTGGAAATTCAATTACCAGAATCTTTTTATGGAGTTGACGAATGCCTATCAAAGCAATCCCGGCGATAATTTATTGGGTAAAAAATACGCGGCTATGCACCACCTGGATATTAACCTTACCAAGTGGCTGAATGTAGGGGTGTTTGAGGGTATTATATTTGGCAGAACCAATCGTTTTGAATTGGGATACCTGGTGCCGGTGATCTTTTACAGGTCGGTAGAGCGTGACCAAGGGAGTCCTGACAACGCCGTGGTGGGGATGGACTTTAAGGCAAACATTGCAAAGACTGCACAGGTTTATGGGCAATTACTATTTGATGAATTTAAAATATCTGAGTTAACCGGGGGAAATAACTGGTGGGCTAACAAATTTGGTTACCAGATAGGCGCGAAGTACATAGATGCTTTTACCGTTAAAAATCTGGATCTGCAGCTGGAGTTGAACCGTGTAAGACCGTACACCTATTCACATTATGATTCTGTAGCCAATTATACACACTACAACCAGCCTTTGGCGCATCCTTTAATGGCTAATTTTAACGAGTGGATAGGCGTGGCGCGTTACAGGCCAGCTCCAAAATGGATGATCGAAGGTCGTGCCATGTACTATATGCAGGGGCTGGATAGTAACAGAACGGTTAATTTCGGTAGTAATATATTTTTACCCAGCACAACCAGAACAGGTGGCGATTACGGGCATGAAGTAGGAAGCGGCTGGAAAACAAATGCAGCAATGGTAAGCCTGCTGTTGTCTTATGAGCTGAAGGAAAACCTGTTTTTAGAACTGATGGGTATGATTCGTAAGCAGCGATACGATACACCGCCCGCTATGGCCACAAAAAACAGCACCATATTGAATGTCGGGCTCCGTTGGAATATCGGCCGCAGGGACTTTTATTTTTAACAGGCTTTTAATGCCTTTTTGTTGAACAATGCGTCTTTAAAAGAGTTAGGATACGTACGTCCTGGCAGGTTATTTTTTTATCAAAATGGTATTTTATTAGAGTATCCTTTCTTCATATCCTGATCGTTATGCAGTTGCTTTGTTTTACAGCCGCTGCTCAAACAACTAATAGCAGCGGTGTTATTTTCTGGACGGAAGGGAAGATGCTGCAACTGCAGGATTTTAAGGTGGTAAACGATAGCCTGGATACGGTGGATGAAAAGGTTTCTGCACTGACTCGTACGGGCATTACGTATTATTTAACCACAGATAAGGTTAATGGCAGGCCGGTTAGCATCAGGATAACGGTGGAAGCAACCGTGCATAAACAGAATACTTTTATTAAAGAGCGGGTGTTGGATTATAACCCCTCCGTAAAGCAACGCCTGCTGATGCATGAACAGAAACACTTTGATATTTCGGAAATATTTGCCCGCCAGGCTGTACGTGATCTGCAGAATTTAAGATTGTCAGGCAATTACCGTAAAGAGATAGCTGATTTTGTGCAAACAAAGTTTAAAGCAGCCGAATTTTATCAGCGGCTATATGATGAGGATACACAACACGGCGAGGACTTTGCAGCCCAGGATGAATGGAATGAAAAAATAGCAGAGCAGCTGGAAGAGCTGGAAGCTTACAAGCGGAAAATAGTAGTAAAAAAACTATAGTTATAGAATTTCCCCGTTGTTTCTTACACTCCCAATGCCTGTATTACATCGTACTTGGTAACAATATGATAAATACCGGCATCATCCTTACTCATTACGGCTCCGTTTTCTTTAGTGATCAGTGTCTTTAGCTTATCAACCGGGATGTTGAAGTCAACCAATGGAAAAGCCGGTTCTATTACATTTTCAATCTTCTGGTTTTTAATATCAGGGTTACTAAATACTTTTTGAAATAAGCCGCCCTCCGTAATAGATCCTATGATCTCGCCGTCCCTGGTTACCGGGATATGTTCAATATCGTATTGCTTCATCAACTCAACCGCCTCGGCTACGGGTTGGTCAGCATTGATGGTTAGCAGCTTTTGTTTCCCGGGTCTGCCGCTGATAATGTCTTTAAAGGTCTTCACATCAAGAAAGCCCCGTTCCATCATCCACTGGTCATTGTATATCTTGGCTACGTAGCGGCTCCCGTGGTCATGCAAAATACAAACTACCAGGTCGTCTTTTGTTAAAGTATCTTTTAATTGCATCAATCCTTTCAGGCAGCTACCGGCACTATAGCCGCAAAACAACCCCTCTTCCTTCGCCAGTCTCCGCGCCATAACAGCGCCATCCTTATCACTAACCTGGGTGAATTCGTCAATAACGCTCATGTCGTAGTTCTTGGGCAGAAAATCTTCGCCAAAGCCTTCACTGAAATAAGGATACACTTCCTTATCGTCCAGCTCTCCTGTTTTAAAGTATTTGGTCAGCAAAGAGCCATAAGCATCCACCGCCCATATTTTAATACCCGGATTTTTTTCCTTGAGATACATGGCTACACCTGTAATGGTGCCACCGGTACCAGCCGTGCATACCAGGTGTGTGATCTTTCCATCGGTTTGCTTCCATATTTCAGGACCTGTTGTTTCGTAATGAGCCTGCCGGTTCGCCAGGTTGTCATATTGATTCATGTGGTAGGAGTTAGGCACTTCTTTAGCCAGTCTGGCCGCTACACTGTAATAGCTTTGCGGGTCATCAGGCTCCACATTATTGGGGCATACGATTACTTCTGCACCCATTGCTTTTAAAACATCTGCTTTCTCCTTCGATTGCTTATCTGTAGTAACAAAAATGCACTTATAACCCTTTACAATAGCTGCCAATGCCAGCCCCATCCCGGTGTTGCCGCTGGTGCCTTCAATAATAGTTCCGCCGGGTTTTAGCTTTCCTTCCTGCTCTGCCACCTCCACCATTTTCAAAGCCATCCGGTCTTTAATACTGTTGCCGGGGTTAAAATAGTCTACTTTAGCCAATACCATACAAGGCAGGTTTTGAGTAACTTTATTTAACCGTATCAAAGGCGTATTGCCAATGGTTTCCAGGATATTATTTTTGATGTCCATGGTGATTAGTTGAAAAGTTGGTAAGTTAACAAGTTGATAAGTTAATCAGTAAATTGTTAATTATTTTAGTCATTTGTCTTGCAGCATCCTGTATCAGGTAAATCGTTTCCTGCGACGTTGTGACCCTGAGTTATGAGCCATAAGCTATTACCTCCGGCACAGTCAACCAGCATCTGCTATCCAGTATCCCGCATCCGCTATCCCGCATCCCGCCGGTTACTCCTTTCTCAGCATTTCCACTGCTTTCAGCACAACGGTATCTTTAGTATTCATCACCTGGTAAAATCCCGAATCACGCCATTTGAAGCGTGCCAGTTGCGCCTCCATCCGGTGCTCCACCTTCTCTTTTTCAAACGCCGGAACCCCGGAAAGGTTTACGGTATCTTTTTTTACCCAGTTGGTAAATTGAGTCCACATGTTTTGGGCGGGATCAAATTTTTGTGTATACACCTGCGGGTTAGGATAGGGGTCCAGTATTTTTTTATTGTCCAGGTAATAATGAAACACAAAATCGTTGAACGAGCCGTTTAAAAACAGCATGTTTATTTCCCGCGAGTAGTTGGAGGTATCGAGGCCTACAAAAACATCGGGCATGATGCCTCCGCCGCCATACACTGTTCGGCCTCCATGGGTTTTATAAACCTTTCCATTACTTACTTTATTGCTGTCAGCATAATACAGTTGCCCTGTAGCATAACGTTCCCACACCTCATCCATATACACTTTTTTACCGCCGGTATAAGGCTTCTGAATGCTTCTTCCTATAGGTGTATAATACCTTGCAATGGTAAGGCGCATGGCCGATCCGTCGCTTAGCAGGAAAGGCTCCTGCACCAGGCCCTTTCCAAAAGTTCTTCTGCCGATGATCGTGGCGCGATCCCAGTCCTGCAATGCGCCCGCAAGGATTTCACTGGCGCTCGCGCTTAGCTCATCAACCAGGATTGCCAGCTTGCCTGTTTCAAATATGCCAGGCCTTTTGCAGCGATATTCTGTTTTAGGGCTGTTAACACCCTGCGTATACACAATCAGCTTATCCCCGCTTAAAAATTCGTCTGCAATCTGTATGGCCTGGTCCATATAGCCGCCGCCATTGCTCCTCAGGTCAAAGATCAGCTGTGCCATGCCTTGCTTCTTGAGGCTCTCTGCCGCTTCCATAAATTCGCGGTAAGTAGTATTGGTGAATTTATCCAGCTTGATAAATGCAGTGGTTTTATCCATCATGTAAGCTGCCGAAATAGACGGTGTAGGTATATTACCACGTATTATCGTAATGGGCAATACTTTTCCGTTGCGCATGATATCCAGCTTAGCAGGTGAACCTCTTTCGCCGCGTATCAGGCTTCTTATTTTTAAGGTATTGATAGATTTGCCGGTAAGGTTATTGCTGTCTACCTTAATGATCTGGTCGCCAATCAATAAACCCGCTTTATCGCTGGGGCCACCTTCTATAACATAGGTTATATTAACGGTGTCCCTGATCTGGCTAAATTCAACACCAATACCTTCAAAGTTCCCCGACAGATCCTCATTGGCTTCCTTGAGCTCTGCCGGAGGCAGGTATACAGAGTGGGGGTCCAGCTCGCTCATCATTTCCCTTATCGCATTTCCCTCCAGGGTATCTATCTGTACCGAGTCAACGTAACGGGTCCTGATAATATCCAGGGCCTCCTGCAGTGCGGTAACCCGGTCTTTTTTGAATATCTTTTTATTGGGTTGTCCTGTAGCAAACCTGTATCCGATATACATGCCTAAAATCATTACAGCGGAAAGTAACAACGGGAGCCAAACCTCAAATTTTCTCTTCATCTTTATTAAAAATAAGCCTGCAAAATAGATAAAATTGTCTGAACCGTTGTTGAACAAGGCTTGTTTTATAGCCTGGCCGATCGGGATATCGGAATCAGATGGTATAAATCATGGTTCACAGCATATAGATACCTATATTAGCATATTATTTTATAAACCGTTAAGCTAATGTCGAAATCTATTCTTATTGCTGATGCAGGATCTACTAAGACCGAATGGAGTCTTTTGCGAAATGGAAAAGTGAAGCTTGTAGAAACAGCGGGTATAAGCCCTTATTTTTTAGGAGAGGAGCAAATTGCCGGGTTATTGCGTAACG
>JBCNOR010000297.1:0-6475 GCA_039593785.1 Niabella sp.
TTCTACCGGGAAGGCGGCTTTGCCTGTTATATTCGGGTATAAAAGCTTTCAAAAAAAGAGGTGGAAACCCTGGCCTGAAAAGACCCGGAGACCACCTTCTACCTTCTAAACAAAATATTTATAGTAAGTTCTTAAATTTTCAACTTTACGCCATCCGGCAATTCATCCATTTTTATAAGTGGAAAATCCCGGTTTGGAAAAACCAGGATTTCCACTCGCTGTAAGCCTTAACTCTAATTCTTTTTCAAATAGCCGGGATCAAATTGCCTGCTTTGTTTAAAAACCTCAATCAATCGCAACCAGCATGGTATCCTCGCTCTTAAAATACAACTCCCCATCCTCATACCAGCTGTTTTGTCTTTTTGCCGCTAATCCGCCCCTTCCCCATTCATTGCCTTAAACCCTAATCGAAAATACAGTAGCTTACAAAAAACTGCTTTACCAATCGTATCTTTTTATTGTTCATTTGTATCATGCTTTTTTAGAAATGCTACCGGGTTTGGACCAGCTATAATAATGTTCAAAAAATGAGGTCAACAGTATAAAAATTGTATATATATTTCCACTCTTAAGGGGTATTAAATGCACAAACCTAAAACCCCGCTCATCTGTTGACATTTTCCTTTCCTATATATCAGGTATTTACAATAGCCCCATGGCAGGCACAGGTATTGTAACTAATGCCATGAGACGGATGAATAGCAGTGCAGACTACCCTTTAAAAAGCCATGCTATATTTTATCACTGCCCAGTTATTAACCGTGGGGCTATAACAAATTTTAAAACGCCTTTGATAAAAATTTTAAACACCCTTTATCTAAACCGGACAATCATGTCCTATTAATAATTCTTAAATATTGATACAATGAAAAAAATGGCAACTCAATTGGCGCTTGTAGCCTGCGCTATACTACTGGCAGGATCAGCCTCTGCTCAAACTGATACTACCGGGAGGCCGGTACCAGACACCGTAAGCCGGCCGGTACCAGACGATACCACCCGAATGCCGCGGGATAAGAAACGGCACAAAAAAGACAAGAAAATGCCCAAGGACAGCTTAAACAGGGCAACCCCAATTAGCAACCCAACAGCAGTGCTTGACGCACAACGGGATAGTTCCCTTTCAACAACAGTTGTATATACCAACCGCGAATTGATAAACGCTAAGGAGCTGTACCTGAAGGAAGAGGAGCTTACAACAGCATCATAATATGCTTTCGTTAAAGACAGCGCTTTTGAAATGGTTGCTTTTACCTGTGATAGCGATTTTAAGATGCAAGTAAGGTAAAAGTACCGGGCCCTAAGCCGCTCTTATTAAAAGAACCGCCTCTTACCGGGGCGGTTCAATATTGAGAACCATTAGTTACGGCTGTATACCAGTTCTGTAAATGAGACCAGTTAACCAAAGCTGCATTTTTATTGGCCGCTACTTTCGTGATATTTCGATAAAAAAGCTAATTTGCGGTGTGTCCAGTCTTTATTTCACTTCGCTCAACTCCGGCAGTAATGGTAATTGTTATTATATTGGTAATGATGAGGAGGCTGTATTGATAGATGCCGGCTTATCCTGCCGCGAAACCGAAAAAAGAATGTACCGCCTGGGCCTTAGCATGAAAAAGGTGAAAGCCATCTTTATTTCTCACGAACATGGCGACCATATCAGGGGCCTTGAAGTGCTTTCCCGTAAACACCAGCTGCCCGTATATATTTCTTCAGCTACGCTTCAACACTCAGGCCTGCAGCTGGATGACAGCCTGGTACGCCCGTTAGTGGCCGGCACCACCATTCTTATCGGAACTTTGCTGATCAATGCGTTTTTAAAAAACCATGATGCAGCCGATCCGCATAGCTTTACGGTTGAAAACAGTGCAACCTGTATCGGGATATTTACCGATATCGGGAAGGTTTGTGACAACCTGAGTACCCATTTCAAACGATGCCATGCGGCTTTTTTGGAGGCCAATTACGATGAAGTGATGTTGCAGAACGGGCGTTATCCTTACCATCTCAAAAACAGGATCCGCGGTGGCCGTGGTCATTTATCCAATAAAGAAGCGCTGGATTTATTTATTTCCTGCAGGCCGGCTTACATGAGCCACCTGCTCCTCTCCCATCTTTCTGCTGATAATAATCACCCCGACCTGGTTCGCGATCTTTTTACGGGTCAGGCCAATGGCACTAATATTATAGTCGCTTCCCGCTACCAGGAAACACCCGTGTATACCGTTTGCGGTAGTAGCCTTCCTTCTGCAGTTACATCGCACCCATTGGGGCAATTGGCTTTGTTTTAAAGTTGTTGGAGATGTTTCAAAACCATTGAGGAATTAAGAAATATTAAGAGAGCGCTTTGGTAACAGGATCAAACCTAGATATCCTTAATGTTTTTCTATTTATCATTAGCTGCCAATCCTGATCTGCTTTATCGACATTGGCCCGTTGGCACCTGGTACTGTTTGCATACTATCTGCTTTTAGGTTTATTTATAATTACGACACCGCAAATTCAACTAGCTTTGAAAGCAGCATTATTTTTAAAATCACTTCAATTTAATCCTATGAATTTTGTATCGCTTGAACAATTCATTCCTTCGGGAGAGAATTTTGAACGGTCCAAACTATTTTTTAGGGAGCTGGGTTTTGAACAGGAATGGGAACAGGACGGTTTAGCCCGCTTCCGGCAAGGAGCCTGTAGATTTATTTTACAACAGTACAACAACAAAGCGTTTGCGGAGAACCTGATGCTATCGGTGAAAGTTAATGACATCCAGTTGTTTTGGAAGCATGTTAGTAACAAAGAGCTTCCTGCTAAATTTGGTATTCCGCCAATCGGCGCACCAGCACAGCAGCCTTATGGAAAAGAAGTGAATATTATTGATCCGGCTGGTGTTTGCTGGCATTTTATTCAGCCTTAGCGTCAGCTATAAACCAGTTAACTTATGACTAACTGGTGAAGCATTCCAGTCTATCTCATAGAACATCGCCATTGCGGAGCAGTTTATAAAAAGCTCCAAGCTGTTTTATCCTGGTCCCATCGGGACCAAATGTTGGTAGGATGTCGATTTAAGTTCGGGTTTAAGCTCTGTAGGAGCGACATATAAAACCTTCAACCATAAAATCGTGCCCCATAGCATCAATAATTACAAATCCCATTACAGTACATTGCCCGGTCCCATCGGGACCATATATTGGCAGGATGTCGGTTTGATATCGCATTCAAGCCCCATAGGTGCGACATATCAATAAAAAAGCCCGTTCAGTTACGAACGGGCCAAAGGCTTTCTACATTTTTGTTATCTTGTTGTGACCATTGATTAAACTACAACTCCTTCAACTTAATATTTTTGAACCACACATTATTGCCGTGATCCTGCAGGGCAATAAAGCCTGAACGCGAATCTCCACCGGCATTCATAAAATCTGCCCAATCTTTGAACTTACTGTTCAATACCATGTTCTTCCAGTCTTCGTTCCAAAGCGTATACTCCACTACTTTTTTACCATTCAGGTAATGCTGCACATGGCCGTCTTTAATAATAATCCTTGCCTCGTTCCATTGACCAAAGCCTTTATCCACTTGTGGAGTAGCCGGAATCATGTCGTATAAGGATGCCGATTTACGATTACCATTTTTGCCGGCTTTAGCATCAGGATGGTTCTCGTTGTCCAGCACCTGGAATTCAGGAGCCGACTGATATACCCGTTTGCCCGGCAGTTCCTGGGCCAGGTATAAAATACCACTATTAGCACCCTTATCTACTTTGTAGGAAAGAGATAATTCAAAGTTTTTGAATTTCTTATCAAAAAGCAGATCGCCACGCTCACTGGTAGTAGGTGTTTTTGCATTGATCTTAAGCGCCCCGTCTTCAATGGTCCACGCATTAGGAATACCCGTCATGTTGTATCCTCTCCATCCCTTCATAGTTTTCCCATCAAACAGTGTAACCCATTTTCCTTTTTTCTGTGCGGCTGCGTTGAGGCTAACCAACAATAAGGCAAACAGACTGCCCATTAGTAATGTACGTTTCATTATATAGTTTTTACAATTGATAATTTACTTCCCAACCCGGCCTGTAGGTTCTTTTTACAAACTGGTTCACAGCGTCAAAGTTAGTCACCCGCATAGCATCTTTATCCCATAATAATTTCAGGTTGCGTGCCGGGTATTTATTGTCGATCCGCAAATCAGCACCACGAATAGCCAGGTTAGCCATTAACAGAGCTTCGGTAAGCGGACCCGCTATTTCAAAAGGAGAACTCACTTCTTTTTTTCCATAACCGGCAATACAGGCATCCACCCATTGCGCCTGGTGGCCACCTGCCCCGTTTGGCACACGTGCATAACGCTGCTTCACTTTTTTCGCCTGCTCGTTTAAAGACAAAGGCAATAACCTTGCTTTTTGTCCATAGGTATCAAATAGCATTTTACCTTTTGTACCTATCATCAAAATACCGTTTCCACCATCACCAAACATATCATTGGCACCCAGCTCTTCCGGGCGCGTGGGCTGAATGCCGCCGTCCATCCAATGCAGTTTGACAGGTCCCTTGGTTTTAGCAGTTTTGGGGAAAGTAAGGGTAGCATGGCTCGAAGGCGGACAAGCCTCTGGGAAATAACCACGTTTAAATTCATCCACATATACGGTACCTACGCTGGCTTCTACATCCTGCACATATTTCAATCCTAATACGCTGAAGGGTACTTCTAACATATGGCAGCCCATATCACCCAGAGCGCCGGTTCCGTAGTCCCACCAACCCCGCCAGTTAAAAGGAACCAACTTATCAATATAATCCTTTTGAGGAGCCGTACCCAACCATAGGTCCCAGTCCAGGTGTTTAGGCACTGTAGCGGTTTGTTTGGGCCAGGCAATACCCTGTGGCCAAACAGGCCTGTCCGTCCAGCAATATACCGTATGGATATCGCCCACCAGCCCCGCTTCAAACCATTCTTTGGCTAATCTGGGTCCATCATCCGATGCCCCCTGGTTGCCCATTTGGGTAACTACTTTATAACGTTTGGCCGCATGGGTCAGCACACGGGCCTCCCAGATGTCATGGGCCACCGGTTTTTCAACATATACATGCTTACCCAGCTGCATAGCAGCCAGGCATTGAATGGTATGCTGATGATCGGGAGAAGATATCGCCACCGCATCTATATTACGATGCTCTTTCTCCAGCATTTCCCGGTAATCTTTATAATATTTGGCTTTGGGAAATTTGGCAACACTACCCGCCGCACGCTGGTCATCTACATCGCACAAAAAAGCCATATCTACTTTGGCATGGGCGCCAATGCTATTGGTATTGGCACTGCCTCTTCCGCCAACGCCAATGCTGGCCACCTGCAGCTTATCGCTGGGGGCTATAAAACCTTTGCCGCCCAATACATGGCGGGGCACAATCATAAAAGCCGCAGATACTGCTGCAGCATTTTTAATAAAATCGCGTCTATTTTTCATTTGCTGGGGTCAATACTCGTTTAAGGATTCTTCAATCGGGTTCTAAGATAATATTATTGAGCTGCATTTGAAATTAAAATCGCATTTGTTTGTTAATGAGGTATTGTGCCGGCAAAACATTGATCAAATGTATATAAACCAGAAGGGAAAATATAGATGGCGAGAACCTATGAAGTAGCACCAATGAAACACCCCTAAAACATAGACGACCGATTTCGTGTTGCCGATCGTAAGTAGCTGAGGCAATTACCAAAATTAATTGCCTCAAATAAAGCCAAATTGTGAGGCAATTAGCGCAACTAATTGCCTCAAACCAGTTAATTCATGATTACTGACACTTCTGTATAAGCGTTATTAGTCTAAACCAGCAACCTCAGGGACCATGCAACCTTAGAGCAACTGGTCGTATTAAGCAATATGAAAAGCCTGCCTGATGGCAGACAGGTATCAATGCTCTGTTGATCAAACAAGGATTGCCGCAGAGCGAAAGACTGCTCCAACTTAACCATGTAGCTATCGCACAAATGAAATCATTGATACAGAATAAAACCATGAAAAAGCTGAAATGATCCATCTATTAGGGCAACATCAGTGTTTTGCGGGCCTGCCCGAATGTGAAGCAGGCGGTCCTGCCAGAACCTGAGTTAAGCAATTATGACGGATTCTGCAAAGTAAGCTGACATAGAGCACAGCTTATGATCACGAATACTCCTTCTTCAAGCCCAGCCGTGACGGTCATCCCGGCCGGCTCCGGGTAACCTTCAGTTTTGGAAATTATTTTTTCCCAATCTCGTAAACCCAATATCGCATCTCGTAAACGGGTGCGCCCCTTGTGCTCCTACATTTGCGCCTCAAATCAAAACCCATATCAATGCGTAAGCTCCTCTTTCTACTGGCAGTACTAAGTGTTGCAACCCTTATCAATGCACAAACAGGCTCTATCACCGGCAGGGTTACCAGCTCCGATGGAGAGCCTGCTCATCTCGTTAATATCACCCTCGGAAAAACCAGCCG
>JBCNOR010000298.1:0-6466 GCA_039593785.1 Niabella sp.
GTCTGAACCTGCCTTTCAGATGGTATTAATAGGCTTTCAAAAAATATTATAGGAAATGAGCCATAGTAACTCTTCTTATCTCGGGGTAAGAATTGCCCAACACAGGCAGGCTTGGCGAATTCCATAAAAACAATAAAAATATACAGATGAAAAATTGGATTCAATATTTCCCTCATAAAAAACTGATGCCACTGTATTGTTCAGTGATGTTATTTTCTTGTAGCTTAAAAGAGTTTAATCCCGGAGGTACCACGGCTGACGTGGTGTTTGCTGCACAGGAAGGAATGAATGCGCTGGTTAACTCGGCTTATGTAAATTATGGAGGACAGTTTTACGGTCGCGAAGACATGGTAATGCTGACAGAGGGAGGCACTGATCTTTGGATCAATATAGCCAACAGTGGCTATGGACGTCAAATGACCAAGTACGAAGAGTTGACCTCGGGTACTGGTCAGCTTAGGAATACCTGGAACCGTTTGTATGAGATCATTAATTATTGTAATGCCGGTATTGAAAGAATAGATGCAGTGCCCTATAATTCGGCAGATGAGAAAAAAGCGCGCAAAGGTGAATTACATTTCCTGAGGGCTTATTCGTATTGGCATATTGTTGAGTTTTATGGAGGGGTTGATCTGCGCACGCAGGAAACCAAAACCGCAGTGCTTACGGCATATAGAAGTCCTGTTTCAGCCTTCTACGATTTAATGTTGCAGGACCTGGATGTAGCCATTGCCAATCTCCCTGTTGATCCGGTACCTGCAACCGATATAGGGAGGGCAACACTAAAGGCAGCTTATGGGTTGAAGGCCAGAGTGGCTATTACCAGAGTGGCTTATGAAACTTCGCAGGCTGAAAAGGACCGTTATTATCAGATCGCGAAGGACGCCGCTACTTATGTAATTAATAACCAGGCAGCACTGAAAGTGTCGCTGTATGCTACTCCGGGTGAGGTGTTTGCACCTGCCAATAATAAAACAAACAAAGAAGCTATGTTTGTGGTGACACACTCTACAGTACAGTCTTTAAATCCCCAACCTAATAATCCCAATCGCCTGCACATGTGGTTCAAAGCAAAATATTCGGCTAAGGCGGGTATGGTTCAAAGCCTGGCGTATGGAAATGATAACAATGCCCGGTCGGGCTCCATGTGTATGATGCCCACACGCCGGTTACTTGAATTGTATAATGAGCAGGTAGACGGGCGATACCAGGCATGGTTCAGGGAAATTTATAACCAGAATGCCAGTAACTATGCCTGGACGGCTGATGACCTGGCGGCTTTCGAAAAGCCTGCCAGCATGTTAAGTACCCGGATCAATCCGGGCGAGATAGCGTTGATGTATACCAAACAGAAAATAACTGATAAGAGAACGCGGCCATATGCAGTAGTAGATATCGATGATATCTATACCGGAGACAAAGTTTCTACTAATGCCCGGTTTAATATCTGCTTTCCGGCCCTGACAAAATTTGATGATCCGAATCTTCCGGCGCCCAATTCAAATTTTGGAACCAAAGATGTTATTGTGATGAGGTTACCCGAAATGTATTTTATTGCGGCTGAATGTGAAGTGATGATGTCAGGTGGATCCAAAGCAAAAGCTGCAGAACTGATCAATGTAGTTCGCAAACGCGCTGCAGTTGCGGGAAGAGAAAGCGATATGACGGTTAATGAATCGCAGATGACTATAGATTTCTTATTGGAAGAAAAGGCAAGGGAATTTTGCGGTGAGCATATCAGGTGGTTTGATCTGAAAAGAACGGGTAAATTGTACGATTATGTAAAAGCCTATAATAAAGATATCCCATTGATTCAGCCTTTTCATGTACTTCGACCTATACCGCAGATGTTCCTGGACGCTATTACCAATGCGGCAGAGTTTGGACAAAACACGGGATACTAGAAAGAACTACCAGTGATCGACAGCTCTCAATGTTTATGGTGGGAGCTGTTGTTTTCACCAATAGCGTATATAGCAACAGACCAACACTAAACTTATTTGGAATAACTTTCGGGATGTGTTATATTTGGTAACGTTTACATTTTCAACGATTGTTCTCATGCCAAAAACTATTTCATCTGGTTTAAAGGAGGTGGCGCGCCGTGCTGCAGTATCTATTGCCACCGTATCAAGGGTGATCAATGCAGACCCCAAGGTAAAAGGCGAGACAGCTTTAGCCGTACAGAAGGCTATAAAGGAATTGGGATACAGGCCCAACAGGGTAGCGCAACGCCTGCGGGCAACAACGGCCCGGCGGCGCCTGGTGGGGCTTTTAATACCCGATATACAAAATCCGTATTATGTAGATATTATCAGGGGGGTAGAAGAATTCGCATACAGCCAGAATACTACCGTGATCATCGGGAATTTTTCCCAGGACCCTACCAAAGAAGAATTATATATTGACATTCTGCGGAGTGAGTCAGTGGATGGTTTGATTGTAGCTACTACGCCGGTTACTGAACAAAAAGTAGAGCAATTAATAGAAGACGGTATCCCTGTTGTTTGTATCGATCGCGGATTAAAAAGCCTGAAAGCGGATGTAGTGAAAACGGATAACGAACTGGGTGCCATCATGGCAACAGAGCATTTGATCAGCCTCGGTCACCAGCGTATTGCGCATATTGCAGGCGATATGGAAATCCCTACTACTCACGAGCGTATCGCAGGTTATAAGGCCGCTCTAAGGAAACATAAGCTGAAGCTTGATGCGGGGCTTATCTTCAGCAAAAAGTCTGATTATGAAAGTGGGGTAGTGCTTACGGAAAAGATACTGGCGCTTAAAAACAGGCCCACAGCAATTTTTACGGCAAATAACCTGCTGACATTAGGAGCGTTGGAAACCTTGCACCGGCATAAGGTTAAAATTTCAAAGGAGATAGCTATAGTAGGGTTTGACGATGTTTACTGGGCAACTTCTCTAAACCCGGCTTTAACGGCTGTAAAGCAGTTTGGCTATGAAATGGGACAGCAGGCTGCCGAGCTTTTGTATAAACGATTGTCCAGTCCGCAGGCGCCGCCGGCAAGCCTTATTATAAAGCCGGAACTGATGATCAGAAAATCATGCGGCACGCGTTGATTTTTTTTAGCTGCTTATGTAAACGTTTACACGATTCAGAAAATTGTCATTAATAATTGTAAAGCATATGAAATATCTACACTTTTTTAAAAAGGCATTACTGTTATTGCTGTGTTTTGGCTCCCTTGTGGCTACAGCCCAGGAAGGAACGGTGACGGGACTGGTACTTGATGAAGCAAGCGGGCAACCTTTGGCCGGAGCCAACGTGGTGATAAAAGGAACCAATCAGAATATTCCCGTGTCCTCAGACGGGGGATTTACATTTAAGGTGGCCAATACCAGTACCGTTTTAACGGTGAGTTATGCAGGCTATGTCACCAGGGAAGTAAATGTTGGCAGCGAAACCAACTTACACATCCTGCTGACCAGTACGAGTGGCAATTTGAACGAAGTGGTTGTAATAGGTTATGGCACCCAACGGAAGAAATCGGTCACCGGTTCAGTAGCTTCTGTTAACTACGATCAGTTCAAAGACCGCTCTTTTAGCAATGTGGTACAATCGCTAACCGGTACAGTTCCGGGAGTGAACATATCCCAGTCACAGGGTGCGCCGGGTGTAGCGCCCGTAATCCAGATCAGGGGTATTAGCTCTATTACAGCGGGCACCAATCCTTTATTTGTGGTAGACGGTGTGCCTCTGGAAGATTTTAATATGAATATGATCAACCCGCAGGATATTCAATCAGTGGAAATATTGAAAGATGCTTCCTCGGCGGCCATCTACGGCTCAAGAGGTGCGAATGGCGTAGTAATGGTTACTACCAAACTGGGTAAGCCTGGCAAGGCTATTGTTACGGCGGGCTTTGAATATGGCATTCAAAAGGTAACGCGTAAGATCGATATGATGGATGCGCAGCAATGGATCCGTTATTATGTAGCGGCAAAAAATAATGCCTGGGTTGATCTGAATCCGGCTGTTAATAAAGCCACAGATCCTAATAGCGCCAGGGGTAGTTCCACATTGTATAAAATACCGGAGGAGTTTATTAATAGTCCTGAGCAGTTTGGTGCAGGTACCGACTGGCAGGATGTAATGTTTAGAACAGCACCCATGGCCAATGCGCAGCTATCTGTATCGGGTGGTACCGACAAAACCCAGTACCTGTTCTCTGCCGGCTTACTCAACCAGGACGCCGTATTAGATCAAAACTATTATCGCCGCCTGGCTTTGCGATCCAATATCCGCCAAAAGATCTCAGATAAATTGTCTGTTGGATTGAACCTGAGTTTAACCGGCATTCACGACAGAACCGATGGCATCGATGGAAAGAGCGATGTGATCAGCCTGGCTTTGCAAAGTGATCCCATTTTTCCTATCTACAATGAAAATGGCAACCTGGGTATTGTAGACCCCAATTCTATCTGGAACCGTTACCTGCAATATAATCCTGTAAATCTCTGGCATCCTTATGCTACTACCAGGTTTACTGATAAAAAAAATAAGGCATATAACACTTTTGCTTTAGGATATCTTGAGTATAATATTATTGAAGGTTTAAAGTTTAAATCGAGCCTGAGTGCAAACGTTTCCAATAATTCTTACAATTTTTACCGGTTTAAAAATCAGGGATACGGGTATAACCAGGACCTGGCCACTTCAACAGCAACTGCCAGCTCGGGGAACAAATTGAACTGGCTTTGGGAAAATACTGCTACGTATGATTTTGCCGTAGCCGAACATAATTTCAATGTGCTGGCGGGTTACACTTCTCAAAAAGAGCGTACTGAATTTCAGTCGGTAACGGCTGCAAATTTTCCCAATGACCTGGTGCAAACCATCAATGCCGGCACGGTTACCGGCGGTACTTCTACCGCATCAGAGTGGGCGATACAAAGTTATCTGGGAAGGGTAAACTATAATTTCCGTAATAAGTATTTTTTATCGGCCAGTATCAGGCGGGATGGCAGTTCGAGGTTCAGCCGCAACAATCAATGGGGTTACTTTCCATCGGTTTCGGCGGGATGGGTGATATCTGACGAAAACTTTTTGAAAGAAGCAGGTGCATTGAATCTTTTAAAGCTGAAAGCCAGTTATGGTAGCGTAGGTAATAACCAGATACCTAACTACGGTGCTATTGGCTTGTTAGGAGGTGTTAACTATGTATCGAATGGAAATATTATAGCTGGCTTAAAGCCAATCACCCTGGATAATACTGGTTTGCGTTGGGAGAAAACTAACCAGGCCAACATAGGCATTGACATCGCTTTTTTAAAGAACAGGCTTTCTGCAACTATCGAGGTGTATCGCTCCATTACACAGGATATGTTGTTAAATGTGCCCATACCGGATATCACAGGCTTTTCAAGCCAGTTGACCAATATTGGCAAAATGCGTAATACTGGCCTGGAAATACTGGTGTCATCAAAAAATATCCAGCGTGAATTTACCTGGGCTACCGATGTAAACTTTAGTTTGAATAGAAATAAGGTATTACAGCTGGGACCAGGCAATGCACCTATTTACTATACAGATTGGGAAACTACTGTACGTACTGCAGTAGGCTCGCCGATCTCTGATTTTTATGGCTATGTATTTAATGGTGTTTACAATAACACTGCAGAAATAGAGAACAGTCCTCATGAGGCCACTACAAGACCGGGAGATCCGATTATCGTGGATGTTAACGGAGATGGCAAGATCACTACCGATGACAGAACGGTTATCGGCAACAACCAGGCTAAGTTTATTGGCGGCATTACCAATCGATTTGGTTACAAAGGAGTAGAATTGTCTGTTTTATTACAGGGACGTTATGGTGGTGAAATTGTAAATCAAAACTACCGCTTTCTCGGATTCTGGAATAGCGGGAGAGGCCTATATGCGGGCGCTGCAAACTTCTGGGAATCTGAACAGAACCCAGGTGATGGCGTTAATCCCAGGCCTTCAGCCAACAGGCGGCCATTTCAACAGGGCTTTTCTACGCTTTGGGTAGAAGATGCTTCCTTTCTCAGGGTGAAGAATATTACCCTGTCTTATAATATCCCGCAAACGGTTCTACATAAAACACCTTTCAATAATTTAAGAGTGTATGTAAACGCCGACAATGTGAAGTTGTTTAGCAAGTACACAGGGTATGATCCGGAGAATACCACTTATAAGGCCACCAATTACAGTGCAGGTACATCAGCTGCTAATACAGGGGTATCCAGCTCGTCCTTACCAACGGGCGCAATGCTGGGTGTGGATTATGGATCTTACCCTTTGCCACTGGTTGTCACTTTTGGTTTGAAAACTTCATTTTAGAAATCTTCAACAATGTTTAAAAAATCAGTTATGAAAGGAATACATCATTTCAAAAAAATAGCACTACTGCTGTTAGTTGTTCTTTTGATCAGTTGCGGAAAATTATTTACTGATCTGGCTCCTATTTCCAATGCCAATACC
>JBCNOR010000299.1:0-6466 GCA_039593785.1 Niabella sp.
GGTTAAATTCCACCAAATGCCTTTAAACGTTTGGGCTGCGAGATCGGTCCTACCGTTTTTTAAATGTATCAAAAGCTGTTTTGGTGTGGCTATAAAAATGTAATAAGCCGAAAATAATGCTGTGTTAGTAAGGTTGGTATTTTTCCTGATATATAACATACGGTTACGCGTCATAAAAAAAGCTTTGATAGGACTGGCTTTTCCTACACTGATCGACTCTTTATGATAAATAACGGCTTTGCCCGTAAACCAGATTTTTTTCCCGATTCTTTTGAACTTCTCGCACCAGTCCAGTTCTTCGTAGTATAAAAAATATCTTTCATCCATCATACCTGCCTGGTCCAGGTCTGTTCTGCGGCACATTACAGCGGCGCCATGGCAAAACCCTGTTTCCCGGCTGTCATTACTGTATTGCCCGGTATCGGTTTCTTTATCTCCGATAGCACCATTACGGGCAGTAATGTAATTCATTTCTGTAAACCCTGCATATTGAATCAGTTTCTTGTTCTCATAGAATTTTATCAATGGTGACAACAGGCCGATAGAAGGATGCTGCTCCATTTCTTTAACCAACGCTTCCAGAAAACCTGCCGTTATTTCAGTATCATTATTGAGTAGTAAAAGGTAGTAGCCCTTCGCATTTTTAATGCCCAGGTTATTGCCACCGGCATACCCCAGATTTTTGGAGGAATGGATATAGATAAGCCCCGGATATGCAGCCGCAAAATCAGTCATCCTGTTCTCAACAGGAGCATTATCCACCAGTATCACTTCAACCTCGTCACTATTGGTGAATCGTTTCACCGATTTTAAAAAATCTATAGTAACGGCTGGCTGGTTATAGTTTACCGTTATTATTGAAGTTAGGGGCATTCCGTTACGAAGATAAAATCTTTTGGTAATCAACCATTCGCTAAATTTATTAAAGTCTGGTGTATTTCGTACACCTGCATGATCACAGATGTTTTACCATTATTGTCTATAACGAAATGGCAGCGTTTCATCTTTTCTGATTCGTCCATTTGTTTTTCCATGCGCGCCTCAATAGCCGCGCGATCCATGCCACCGTCACGTTGAAGCACTCTTTTGATGCGTAATTCTTTCTCTGCCCATACACCGATGGTATAGTCCAGGTATTTTTCACTCCCGCTTTCAAATATCAATGCAGCTTCTTTTATAGCATAAGGTCCCTGTTGCCTGGCAAACCAGTCTATAGAATCTTTTATTGTAGCAGGGTGTGTAATGGCATTTAACCGGGCCAGCAGGGGCGTATTATTGAAAACCTTTGAAGATAGATAGGCTCTGTCCAGTTGCCCGTCCTTATAAGTATCGGTTCCAAATAATTCGGTTAGTTGTTGCCTTATTTGAAGGTTGGTGTTCATGAGGCTTTTAGCAGCGCTGTCGGCATCATAAATGGCAATGCCCAGGGTAGAAAAAATATTGGCAATGGTTGTTTTACCACTGCCAATACCACCTGTAAGGCCAATTCGTAACATAGTATATGTTTAAAGTTTGATATTCAATGTTTAAACCTCAAACCTTGAACCTTAAACACTTAATTATTTAGCTGGTGTAGCAGCAACAGGCTTGTTGATCTGTGCTGTCCAGTCCATGCTGATCGCCGATTTTTCGATTTTGATATAATTACCCGGGCTGATTTCGATGTTTAAAGTGCCATCTTCGTTTACCTGTTGGATTTTACCATGTATACCCGCTATCGTAACTATTTTATCACCTTTCTGTAAATCTTCGATAAACTTTTTCTGATTTTTTGCTTTTTTAGCCTGAGGACGGATAAAGAACAGCCAGAATACGAGGACCATACCTACTAAAAAAATCAATTGGAAAGATCCGCCGCCCTGACCCTGTGCTTGTAAAATGTAATGCATCATTATTTATTAACTGTAAAAAAATTATTTGGTAACATTTACCTGGAACGTCAATGTATGCTGTGTGAAAGGTTTGGTGTTGGCAGTTACCACAACTGTTTTAGTATGTGTACCTTCACTTTGACCTTCGCTGTTGAATTTCGCTACAATCTTTTCTTCTTTTCCGGGTAAAACAGGTTTTTCAGGCTTTTCAGCTACTGTACATCCGCAACCTGGCTGAACACTGGAAATAATTAACGGTTTGTCTCCTGTATTCTTCACCACGAAAGGAATTTCTACTACCTGTCCTTTTTTCACATCTCCCAGGTTTTTAAAAGTGGAGTCTGCCCAGCTTATGGTAGTAAAATTGGATGAGTCTTTTAATGCTTCCTGTTTTAAGGAGTCTGTTAAAGGCACATCTCCGGTGGTTGTTTTGTTTTCACCATTACTATTGCAGGCAACTAATGCAGCAGCGGCAGAAATAATCAGTACTAAACGTTTCATGTTATCCAGATTGATTTTAATTTAATTTTTGCAGTGCGAATGTAGATCAATATTCAAACTCAGCGAAAAATATTGCCTTAAAATCAGGATTTTCGAAAATCCTTTTTCTTCAGCTTTCCCTCTTCAACCAGTTCTTTATGAATATTATCGAGAATACCATTTACGAAATGACCACTTTGGGCTGTACTGTAATCCTTTGCCAGGTCGATATATTCGTTGATGGTCACTTTGGGTGGAATGGTTTCAAAGTATAAAAATTCGGCTACACCCAGCTTCATCAGCACCATGTCCAGGAGCGCAATACGTTCCGGATCCCAGTTTTTTAGCTTGGGAGTGATCAGTGTCAGCAGGTAATCTTCTTTATCAATCGCCGTTTTCAACAAATTTACGGCAAACTGCTCCTTATCGGAAGTAATAATTTGTTGAAAACCTGCCGCTTGTGGTTTGCGTATAAATGCGGCAACACTTTGCGCAATCATCTCGCCGTCATCGTCCCAATTACTGAAAATTTCTTCGATATGTGCTACAAACTCTTCGTTATCCAGCATCAGGTCGTTAAAAATATATTCAAATATTTTCCGGTCTTCCTGCAGGCTTTGCTGCTGTATACTTATATAATGCAGGTATTGTTGAGAGGTAGTGAGCTGAGTGTATATTTTTCTCACCAGTTCTTCATCGATCAGGTGTTCTGTTTTTTCGTTCTTAAAAGCTATTTTAACCTCGTTCAGGTCAAGGATCTGCCAAAGAAGATTACTGCCTGCCAGTTTGGTATTTACATTCAGATCTTTTTCGCTCGGTATATATTTATGCGACTTACGAAAGGCATCTTTTTCGGCATAGCGGGCTACTTCGGTTAGAAAGTGCACCACATAAACCATTAAAGAGCGTGTTTGGCTGAAATGTTGTCTAAGCGTTTTTTGCGGATCAAGGGGTTTGTCGGTATCCAGACTGGAGGTGTACGAATAAAGGGTTTGCATCACTTTTACCCTTATGTTTCTTCTGCTAATCATTGAATCAAGAACTATTTTGAACCGGCGAAGATAAGGTTTTTATTAGTTGACAGGTTGAAAAGTTGTTAGCTGACAGGGAGGAGGGTTGGCTGGTTGATAAGTTGATAAGTGGACAGGTTAACTGGGAGGGTTGTTGAGCGGGTGACTGGTTGATAGTTGATAGGTTAACTGGTGGTGGTGCTGAGCGGGTGACATGTTGATAAGGCGAGGAGGATTGATGAGTGGGGAAGGTTAACTCGTTGATTGGTTGGGATGAGAATTGATAGGTAAAACTAGGCCCGTATTGCAACGAACCTTGTTAACCTTTAAACTAGGCAACTAATAAACTGGCAACCTTGCCAACCTGTCAACCTTTAAACCAGTTAACTCATTCTTCAATCAACTGGCATTGTCATCTTGTCACTCGTGGTGGAAGCGGGTCCTTAACCTGTCATCAAACTGAAAAAATTTCATGTTTCCCAAGCGTGGCATATTATTTAGGGTACATTTGCCAACCATAAAAGTGATTCAATAAAAATCACTATTAACCAATCAAATTTTTTAAAAAGATAAACAATGGCTAAAAAATCGACTGTTACCCCTTTGCATGACAGGGTAATTGTAAAACCAGCAGCAGCTGAAGAAAAAACAGCAGGCGGTATCATTATTCCGGATACAGCAAAAGAAAAACCACAACGCGGTACTGTAATTGCGGCAGGTCCTGGTAAAAAAGACGAACCGGTTACAGTTAAAGCCGGCGATACTGTATTGTATGGCAAATATGCCGGTACCGAAATCCAGATCGAAGGTCAGGATCTTTTAATTATGCGTGAAAGCGATATTCTCGCTATCGTTTAATGTAGAATAATAAATGTAAAAATGATAAATATAAGCTACGTATCATTCTGCATTTAATATTTAATATTCAATACTTTAAATTCTAAATAGAAATGGCAAAACAATTACACTTCAATATAGAAGCGAGAAATAAAATGAAAAAAGGCGTTGATGCTTTAGCAAACGCTGTAAAAGTAACCCTGGGTCCTAAAGGCCGTAACGTGGTTATCGAGAAAAAATTTGGTGCTCCTGCTGTAACTAAAGATGGTGTTACTGTAGCAAAAGAAATTGAGCTGGAAGATGCAATTGAGAACATGGGTGCTCAAATGGTAAAAGAAGTAGCTTCTAAAACTGCTGATATTGCAGGTGATGGTACTACTACTGCTACTGTATTAGCCCAGGCTATTATCAGCGAAGGTTTGAAAATGGTAGCTGCGGGTGCTAACCCAATGGACCTGAAACGTGGTATTGACAAAGCGGTTTCTCTGGTAGTAGAAAACCTGAAAGCGCAAAGCCAGACAGTTGGAAGCGATAGCAAAAAAATCAAACAGGTTGCTTCTATTTCAGCTAACAACGACGATCAGATCGGTGATTTGATTGCTCAGGCCTTTGGTAAAGTAGGTAAAGAAGGTGTGATCACTGTTGAAGAAGCAAAAGGTACCGACACTACTGTTGATGTAGTTGAAGGTATGCAGTTCGATCGTGGCTATATCTCTCCATATTTCGTTACCAACAGCGAAAAAATGGAAGCTGAATTACAAAGCCCTTATATCCTGATCTACGATAAGAAGATCAGCGCAATGAAAGATATTTTATCTATCCTGGAAAAAGTGGCACAAAGCGGCCGTCCTTTAGTAATTATTGCTGAAGATTTAGAAGGCGAAGCATTGGCTACCCTGGTGGTAAACAAATTACGTGGTACTTTGAAAGTAGCTGCTGTTAAAGCTCCTGGCTTTGGCGACAGAAGAAAAGAAATGTTACAGGATATCGCTATCTTAACTGGTGGTACGGTTATTTCTGAAGACATGGGCCACAAATTAGAAGGTGCTGATATTTCGGCCCTGGGTCAGGCGGCTTCAATTACCATTGACAAAGACAACACTATTGTTGTAGGCGGTAAAGGTAAAAAAGCTGATATCGTAGGTCGTGTAAACCAGATCAAAGCTCAGATCGAGTCTACTACATCTGATTACGATAAAGAAAAACTACAGGAGCGTTTAGCTAAATTAAGCGGTGGTGTTGCTGTATTATATGTAGGTGCTGCTACAGAGGTAGAAATGAAAGAGAAAAAAGACCGTGTAGATGATGCTTTACATGCAACACGTGCTGCTGTTGAAGAAGGTATCGTTCCTGGTGGTGGTGTCGCTTACATCCGTGCCGTAGCATCTTTGGATGTGAAAGTAAAAGGCCAGATCGAAGATGAGCAAACAGGTATGGCTATTGTAAAACGTGCTTTGGAAGCGCCTATCCGCACTTTAACTGACAACGCGGGAATCGATGGTTCTATCGTTGTTCAGAAAATTAAAGATGGTACAGGTGATTTTGGTTTTAACGCAAGAACAGAATCTTACGAAAACCTGTTCAAAGCTGGTGTTATCGATCCAACTAAAGTTAGCCGCGTAGCTTTGGAAAATGCAGCTTCTATCGCCGGTATGTTGTTAACTACCGAGTGTGTAATCGCTGACAAACCAGAACCTAAATCTGCTGCTCCTGCAATGCCAGGTGGTCCGGATATGGGTGGTATGGGCTATTAATTTAGTTGACAGTACTAAGATGACGGTTGACAGTTGTTGGCCGCTTCGATATAAAAAGTCCCGCTTCGGTTTCGAGGCGGGACTTTTTTGTGCTGAAGCATTACATGATAGCTGTGACTGGCATTGGGCCGCTTCTCATCCTTGTAAAGTAATATATCAAAGAGAAAGGGTGAAATAGGTTTGTGCCTTTATTGAAGTAGCCGGAACTCACCTAAGAAAAAGAGGCGTTCATCTAAAAAATCGAGGCATTCATCGAATCAGCGCTTTGCATAGGAATTTATCTATATATTTTTATAATGGTTTAGAGGGCTAGAGTGGGCAACGACACCTTTCCAGGTATGGTTGACCCCTCTTTTTTTTGCTTAATACCTATACAATACCCTTAGGCATCACCCGGCAATGATCGCCGACTCGACCTGGCCACCACTGGAGTCGAGATCGAGGATGCGCTTGTGGATCTGCAGCGCGTCGGCCACCACGGCCAGGCGCCACATCATTTCGGCGAACCCGGGAT
>JBCNOR010000003.1:0-26209 GCA_039593785.1 Niabella sp.
CTCCCAGGTAGCCGGCGCTTCCTGCATGAGCGTTAAAAGTTTCTGCGTTTATTTTAAGAAGTGCACCAAGAAAATGTATATTCGTTTTTAAACGAGGTGCGGATCGGTTATGCCTGCGGACTGCTTACCAATACTATTAATTCTATTGTGGAGATCAGCTACGCAAGCGGCTACACCACTTTGGCGAATTTCCATAAACAGTTTGAGATCCGCCGGGGCTGTTCGCCACTTCAGTATCTAAAATCGTATGTCCACGAAGTGATCAAGACGGGAAAGAAAATCGGGATTGAATAAGAGGGAGAGTGCAGTATTTTTTAAAGGTCGAACTTTTACATTATTGAATGATAAATCTTCCGGAAGCATGGCTATAAATATATATCGGCATTCAATTTATTTGCGAAATCAACACCACCGCTTGAAACAAGCAATCCCATAAAGAATGGCAATCTTAGCTATACCCAAACGATTGAATCTATGTATGCGCTTTGAACACTGAAGTTACATTTATTAAACAACACGCTTCTTGTATGACTACTCCATTTATTGAACTTTATTTCGGGCAACCTGCCCGTTCACTCACTTACCAGGATGTTGAAAATTATTTTACTGTTAACCGGGAAGAATCTGATACGCTTGAACTTAAGTCCTATCACACCGAGGGAGACCGGTCCGGCGACGCCGAGAAAGAAAATGGCATCATAAGAAGTATCGCTGCCTTTCTCAACTCCGGTGGCGGCCTGATCATCTGGGGAGCGCCTGCCGGACAAACTGTTACCGGCAGATCTGAAAAGGTATTCACCGGAAACCTGTCTGCCACAACACGCTTAATTGAAAAGGACCGTTTTATCAGCAGGGTCACCGATAATATTATTCCAGCTCCCAACAAAGTTCAATTCCATACCTACGAGCATAACGGAAATTATGTCTACCTGATAGAGGTCACTCAAAGTGATTACAGCCCGCATCAATTCAGTAACCGGTACTACATGAGGATAGATGGTCAAACCAAGCCGGCTCCCCACCACTATATTGAAGCACTGTTTAAAAAGATCAGTTTTCCTAAGCTCGAAGGATATATAACAGCAAGTCGCCTAAGACAGGTCGGGCCATTCTTTTACCTGGATATCACTGCAAGAATTTTTAATCTCTCCCGACTTCAAAATGAACTCCGTCCTTTTTACCGGCTGGTTGCCGGACCGGGTGCTATTTTACTAGACAGTCTTACTACTCAATCACAAAAAAAGTATTTCATGGGCGGGCATGAGTTAAGGAGCTCCGATAACCTAATCCCTATCTTTTATAACCAACCTTTGGTTTTTACCGAAACATTACGCATTAACCCGACTGAGGTTCAGGCTAATAATTCCGAGCTTGCCATCTGGTTCTGGTTTGCCGGAGAAAAATCTCCCCTTCTAGTCTCTCAATATCAACTGCGATTCGATTTTCAACGCCCCCTGCTTACCGATCTCGGCCAGTTGTTTACGGAAATAAATGAAAATCGCTACTCCTATGAAATTAGTGATGAGACGGAGCTCAGCGACCGGGAAAGGATCGACAATATCCTTGGAAGAACACAAGCGGAAGATAACGGGTGAAATTAGCTGGCAGATACACGTTTCTATTAATTGGAATAATCATCAATTGAGCAACGGGTTATATTTCTAAAATAAGGAATATTGCAGCTGATCCTGTAGTAATAGTTACCAATCCGTGCTAATCCTTATCATTTTATTTGCCAGCCTATTTAAGTTTCCAGTTTATCAGGAGACATCGCGTTTAACTTCAACTCTTGTTGAGAAAAAAGAACTCTTAGAGCTTCTCAACAGTTTAGAGCATGTAAAATCAGTCGTATCGGCACTTGCGTCGGAGCTAACTCAACATTACGATTTTATCAAAAGGTTCACCTTTAATGATAATTAAAAGTGATGACGATCGGTAAAGTTAATCCAAAATATAGGTCATTGTAAAAGCACGAAACAATAGCTGTTTGAAGTATCATCATTGATCAAATAATCCCTGATCACCCCCTCAGCTCTTTTTTTATCAATATTGGGTTTATCAGAGCATGAAAATAAATTGAGCACAAATAATGTTAGTATTCTCACAATAAAAATTTTGGTTGGCAGGATAGCTCAGGCTAATTATCAGTCAGGTAGTTTTACCTTACCGCTAACAGCAGAATAATCCATAAAATCCTGTTTGATATCACGAAGCAAGTTGTTGTCGTGAAAACTACGGGTCCTAAAAGGAGCAAATATTTTGATTTCCTTTTCAGGAAATATTTCTTTAAGCTTTATAGCGGCTGCTATTGCAGTTCGCCCAAGTGTTAGAATATCATCAACAAGAATTATTGTTTTTTCAGGGATTAAAGTTGGAGCAACGCCCAGGCTATCCAAATGGGTCTGAACACTATTGCGTGTTTCAGCACTGAACTGGCTACTTGATTTTGGTATTGCTGTAATCCTGTTCACGCAAGGTGTCACTGAATTTCCAATTCCATTTTTAACCAACACATCAGCTATAACTTTTGAAGGCAAAAAAGACTCCTGCAGGGTCAATGTGCTTCTTGGAACAGGTATCAGAGTAGCAGCCTTAAAGTACTCTGTTAAGTTAGCATCATTAATCACCCTTACCAGACTTTGACTGAAATCGGCACGCCCATTTTTACATGCGCCCATATATAATCTTGACTTTACTGCATTCTCAGATGTTCCTCTCGGAGAATAAGCCAAAAGTGTCAAAAACTCAGTATGCATACTCAACCTTAGCAGTCAGGAACGGTGTATCTTCAATTATTTCAGTATAATTTTCCCTCGTCAAAACCTGAGCCCCATAACTCAACATTTCCTGCGCCCAGGTGACACTCTTATCCAAGATTATATTCTCCATAATATAGAGACTTCTGCCCAACCTAAGAGCTTCCCATCCCTGGTGCCTCGTGCCACTGTTTTGCCCCGCTTCGATGATAATCGTCGCGTCGCTGATCAGAGCCATTGTCCTATTCCTGATTGGAAAGTTCTTAGGAGTAACCGGGTAATTTTCGGGAAACTGGGAAAGCAACAAATGGTGCTGCCCAATCTCATTTTGCAAATCCCTATTGCCCGCAGGAAAATATTGATCCAAAGGCGTACCTATTACGGCAATTGTTTTACCACCGGATTTAATGGCAGTGGTATGTGCTACGGTATCAATCCCTTCCGCTAAACCGCTAGTCACCACAAATCCTTTTTCAACCAGAAATTTGGTTATAAATTCAGCTCTTCTTATGCCTAATTCAGAAACCTTCCTGGATCCTACTACAGCAATTCTTCTTTCAGATTCCAGCAAAGAAAAATCCCCTCTGTAAAAGAGTTGAGTAGGACTATGTTTTTTCTCTACTTCTGTAAGCTTGTTATAATATTCCTGGAATTGGGTCATTTTGTAGCTTAAATGGATATCAAATATACAAATAACAGGTAAATTGGTTGTACTTATTGATTGTAAAGGTGTTCAATTGTATCATGATAATTAAAAACACGAAACTGGTAACAAATTTATTAAAATCGACCTGATACAGTTTGAAGTGGGTCCATTTCATCCGCTTTTTGACGAGCCCAACTGATCCAGTTAATTAATGTCTCACTTACAGAACCGCTTTCAAGAGTTTTTTCTTCAATTTTATTGACATATTCACGTATCAGGGAAGCTTTATGAAACCGGTCTACCTGTTCCAGTAGAGAAGTCAACCTTTTTTCCTCCTGCTCTTTCTGCTCCTTTAATTGTCTTTCGGCCTCTTTTTGCTTCTCATACTTAGCATGCCATTCATTGCGTTGGATTGTAGCCAATCGCTCCTGTTCCCCCAGCATTTCCAAAGCAGCAATTATCTTTGAAATTTGTTTTTCCATCGGGATCTTGCCTTCCGTTATTTCACTATGTTGATAACTCGGCCCCATCTGAAAGCAAAGTATGCCAGTTGGTTTAAAGATATACTGATCGTAGCTATGGCGACTATTTTCATTAGATACCCGCTTTTCTTTTTCGCGCAGGTAAATACGAATATCCTCCTCTCCGATCCTGACATAGGAATCGCGGTTACGAAAGACAAATGAATGTCCGCGGCTTCGCAATGCCTTTACAAGCGTATCCATAATCCTTAGCGCACGGGGCTGCACTTCCTTTGAAACGTTTATATTCAGGACATCCGGCTCTTTTTTACCATCATACAGATGATATGGCCTGGCCAGGTACTCTTTTGTTTGATTAACTAACTTATCTGCCATGGTTAGTCTATCTGCCACGATAAGAAGTTCAGGCATTTCTTCTTCTATTCTAAGCTGGAGCTGATCCTTTGCTGAAAGCTGACCATAAATTTCCTTTACATATTCACTTGTCGGGGAAATAGTAACCTCCTGTTTAACCGTTTCATCCTTAGGTAAATTTGCCTGCTTTACTTTCTGGCCAAACTTTACACGGGTCCAGTGCCCGGCGCCGGGTAAAGGAATATTCATTTTTACGCAAATTTTCCTGAGGCCCACATCAGAAATACCAAACTGTTTAGCCAGCTCGGTCATAGGCTTTGACCAAACCAGTTCGTATAATGAGTGTCGAGTAAGTGTTTGAGCAGAGGTAGTCATTACCTATCCATTTTAAAATTAAATTTAATAGAGTTTTCCAGTTCTTCCTAATTTCCTGAGTTACCCCTCATATTGTATAATTATGGGGAATGAAGTTCTAGGCACTTCTTAAGATCCCCGATTTATACATCAATTTAACCAGCTAAATTACGAGTGGTGCTATTGAATCGTTAGTCGTAGACTATTGATTCCTGCAGCCGATCATCTGCCCCGGTTTTGGTGGCTAACCTATGAAGGGTGTGCTGGGATTCAATGAGGGGAGATTGTATTCAATAGGACCACTTTCAGTACCAGCACTACCTCCGAGCTGAAGCGCCACTGTAACTAAGCGGAACTGTTCATAAAGATGATACTTAATGAATGCCTCTATCAAACACCCGTAAAGTTAATGGTCTCTAATGGCAACTACAACCGAATACTTATCTTTGCGGCTCTTTTATTTCAATAAAACTACCAATAAAGCTTATGAAACAACTGCTATTATACCTGCTACTGATTACCATTTGCTACTCCTGTAAAAAGGAAGTTTCAAAGTATGAGGATGGAAGCGACCCTACAGGTACGGTATGGGTCACCAAAGAAAAGGGAGGCATGATTTCCGAAACCATTCGCTTCATCGCCGGTTCCAAGGTGGAAATTGAATCCATTTATAATGATCAACGGAGGGTCACGATTCAAGGTCCTTATTATTTCGAAAATGTAGCTCGTATATACTTCATGTTACCCGGCGAAACCAGGAATTACATTATCGGACCGAAGGTAATTCAACAGACTGACGATCGTACGGGGTATATTTATTGGAAGCAGTAGTGGGAAGAGAGAGGGGAATGGGGATTAGCTAGTAGCGAGTAGGGATTAGGTTGATGGCTGATGTCGGATGTCTGATGTATGATTGGGTTTAAGGGAGAGGATAGTTCACGGTTAGAGGACTATAGTCGATGGACCATGGACGATGGGTTTTGAGTTTAGTGATTGCTCCTGGACTGTGTCGGGTAGTTGATAGTTTTCGGGGTCTTTCCCCCCCTCATCAGGGCGGCACGAAGGGCTGGCCAGTAACCGGTATGAGGGAGGCGGATGGTGTGGATTCGTGGCTGTGACCACCGACCATCTGCCCCGGTTCTGGTGGCTAACCTATGAAGGTTGTGCCGGGATCCGGTGAGGTGAAATTATCTTTAATGAGGGCACTTTTAGTGCAGCCGCTACCTCCGGGATGGAGCGCCACCTTCACTAAGCAGGAACTGGTAATAAAGCTTATTATAATTACTACCTGTGTAATTTGCTTTTTCGAGTCATTATAGACTTAAAGCTTCATTCAAATAAATGCCGTACCTTTATTGTGTTATTTTTTAATAAAAAAAATAAACATTAAGTAATTGACAATCATACAAAAAACAACTTAAATTCACAATTCGTGAATCGTGAATATCATGAAACCGCAAGACATTTTAGTAGCTTTAAAATTACTTTCCCTTCAGAACTCAACCTGGACTCAGGCAAAGGTGGCCGAGGCGTTGCAAATCAGCCCCGCGGAAATGTCAGCCATATTCGAGAGATTAAAGGTGAGCGGATTTTTAGATGCTTCAAAATCGAAGCTGCACAAACTGGCTATCCGTGAGTTCCTGATACATGGGCTGAAGTACGTCTTCCCGCCTGTGTTGGGAACAAAGGTCAGAGGTATAGCAACCGGGCATTCTGCGACTCCCATTCGCGAACAAATAGTTGAGGGTGATGAGATCTTCGTCTGGAAGTCAGCGAAAGGCAACAGGAGAGGCATCGAACTGATCCCGTTGTATAAGGTTGTTCCGAAAATTGTAGCGACAGAACCGAAACTTTACGAGCTCCTGGTTATTGCAGATACCCTCCGTATGGGTAAAGTCAGGGAACGTGAAATAGCTATTGCTGAACTTGATAAAAGATTAGCAGATGTCAGCTAATACTGAAATGTTGATCAAGGTAGCCCAGGGATTGAAACACCTGGCTGATGATATGGTATTTGTTGGCGGCGCTATAACTGAACTTTACGCAGATGATCCGGCAGCAACTGAAATAAGGCCTACAAAAGACGTTGACTGCGTAGTTGAAATAAGTACCCGAACAGCTTATTACGACCTGGAAGAACAGCTCCGAATGCTAGGCTTTGTAAATGACAGATCCCAATCATCACATATATGCCGGTGGATTTATGAAGACACCATTGTAGATATCATGCCAACAGATGAAAAGATTCTTGGATTTAGTAACCAGTGGTATGAAGCAGGAATTGCCCATAAAATCATTCAACCACTTACAGACCAGTTATCCATATTCACGTTTACACTCCCTTACTACCTTGCTTCCAAATTCGTAGCTTTAAATAGCAGGGGAAGCAAAGATCTCAGAACCAGCCATGATTTTGAAGATATCATTTACGTTTTGGACAACAATTTGGAGGTAATGGATAAGCTGACAGCAAGCCACGATGACGACGTGAAGGCTTACCTGACAAATGAATGCAAGCAACTATTACAGAACCCTAATATAGATGAGTGTATCACAGCGGCCCTACCATATGGAATGGAGGAAAGACTCGAAGTGATCAGAGATTTGATGGATGCCATCAGCCGGCTGTCGAAATAGGTTAAGGGTTTGGCCAGAAGCGAATGAGGTGTGCGGGAATGGGATGAAGGGAATGGAGAATGGGTTGATGGCTGATGTCGGATGTCTGATATATGATTGGGGGATGTGAGTGGGTTTAAGGGAGATGATGGTTGACGGGGAGAGAGAGAGTTGGCAGATGACAGTTTTCGGTTGACAGGTTAAGAGAATTGACAGATGTCAGTTGATAGATGACGGTTTGCGTTGGATCATAGTTGATGGACCATGGATAATAGGTTTCGAGTTTAGTGATTGCTTCAGGATTATTTCGGGTAGTTGATAGTTTTCGGGTTCCTACCCACTCATCCGGGCGGCACGACGCGCGGGCCAGTAACCGGTATGAGGGAGGTTACTCGTCTGGATTCATGGCTGGGACCACCGACCATCTGCCCGGGTTCTGGTAGCTAACCTATGAAGGGTGTGACGGGATCCGATGAGGTGAGATATCTTTAATAAGGGCACTTTCAGTGCCAGCTCTACCCTCCGGGATGGAGCGCCACTGTTACTCAGCGTTTACTTTGCAATAATATCACATCATCTGAAACCAGCAGGGCTTCTACCCCACTCCTGCGTATTCCATTTTAAGATTCGATTGTAGTAAGTATTGTCATTAAGCCAGACAAGGCAGCTATCGAAGAGATCATACAGTTCGCGGTTGGACGCGCGGCGCGGAAGCTTCGTTGATGCTTTTCTATTGGTGATCCATTTGATGGCAGTGGAGGATTCAGAGTAGATGGGTATGGAGAGCTTTCTTGATTTCAGGTACTTCAGTGTTTCGACTATGGCAATGAATTCAGCCATATCCCCTGTACCATCATGATAACGACCCTTCCAGAAGACCAGGTGCTTTGATCCGGTATGCACCGCCTGGATTTCTACTTCGCCGGTAACTATGTTGCAGGTGCCGCTTACGGTTATGCTATTAGTGACAGGACGCGTATCATATGTTTCGAAAAGGGTTTGGATCGGAGTTCTTTTGTTGTTACTGCGATCCAGGTAGCGGCGGTTTAGTGCAGCCTTTGCTTCGGTAAGGGTTTGGAAGGATTTGAACCTGGCTCCTTTGAAGCCCAGGATCTGGCGCTGGCATTGTTTCCAGGAACTAAAGACTCCTGTCCTGCGACCCGCCCATACGGTGTAATACTTTTTTAAATTCATAGCTGGGATTTTGAGTCGAAGGTATTTTGAGGTTTTGTCGAAAACAGCATCTAACGCGGGTATTAGCAGCAGTTACGCGTGTATAAGCGTGTAAACACTTTTAGAGAGGGCTAGTGGGGTTTGGGGAGGGGTGAGTGGGGTTTGGCTAGTAGGAATTAGTTAGGGGCAAGTTGGGTTTAGGGGAGTTTACAGATGACGGTTGACAGTTTGCAGAGAGAGCTGACAGATGGCAGTTGATGGCGAGAGTTTTATAGACCATAGTTGACGGACCATGGACGATGGGGTTTGAGCCTAGTGATTGCTTGAGAGTTATTGGTGATGGTTAATCGTTTCGGGGTATTCTATCACCCTCATCAGGTGCGGCACGAAGGGCGGGCCAGTACCCGGTATGAGGGAGGTGATTGCTTTGAATCTGTGTGTTGGATCGCTGACCATCTGCCCCGGTTCTGGTGGCTAACCTATGAAGGGTGTGCCGGGATCCGATGAGGGAGGTGATCCAATAGCTTAGACAATTCCCCGTTTGCAGCTGATAGCTTTCCAGGCAAATCTCCGCTACGTATCTACACACAATGTTATTGCATAACAGGCAAGTAGCTATACAGATAATGGGAGTTATTTGAAAAGTCTTTATTTTATTATTTAAAACGGAATTGGAGATAGTTCACAAATATTGATATTACAAATTATCGGACTCAAACACACCTCTTCTTCTTGCACCAACCTCCGGCAGTCCGCATCGCTGATACTACGAAAAGGCTTTGCAAAACCGCCCATAAGCTCCGGTGTAAAAAGCCGCTTACACCTAATTATCTTATTTCGAAATGATAATTACCGGACGGAACCTCCACAACAAAGCCACCATGCGAGTCTCCTGTATACTTTAGCACTGTTGAGGAATCCATAGGTTTTCCATTTTCATAAATCATTTTTCCCCGGTTTGCCGGAAATATGAGCTTTGCTGAGCTATTGGGTGGAATGGTAATGGCCCAGCTAAAGGCATCAACCTCGTTCCTCCAAGCGGAACGGATAATTCCATGTATAGAATGATAGCTACCGCGGGCCCAGGCCAATTGACCTGTCAACCTGGGTCTTAAAACAATCTTCTTGAAGCCCGGTTCCCTGAAATCGGGAGTAATACCTAAAATACCTTCGTAAAACCAGGAATCAAACCCTCCCTGCATAGGATGGTTATGTGACTGTTTAGGGGCCCATTGATTACCTGACTCATAATACCCACCCGTAGGCAGCACTTCCCATAGCGTGGTAGCTCCGTAATGATCCCACATGTGCGCAAAACTGTTGAAGCCTTTTTTTGTCAGCACTTCATAAATAGCTTTTTCATTTTGTCCCTGGGCTAAAGACTGGAATACGCGCGAAAGACCAAAGATGCCAACATTTAAAAAGGTACTTTTTTCTTTGTTGATATAGCTGGAAATAGAATCAGATAAGACATTTATATTAACTTCATTACTCAGGCCAAAGTCCAATGCCAGTGCATTAGCGGTAATACTACCAAATGTGCCTTTCGACTCCTTATAAAAATTTCGATAAAATGCGCTTTTAACTGCAGTTCTCAAACTATCGTATAAGTTTTGATCATTGGGTAATTGCAAAGTGGCAGCAATCCTGGTCATTAAGTCCAGGTCCCTGTAGTGGAAAGCTGTGGAGCTGAGCGGTACCGGACAATCAATACGTCCGGTGGGCGGACACCAATCACCCAGTCCTTCGTAAACTATATTATTGTGTACCAGTGAATCACGGCAATATTGGACCCATTGCTGCATATCCGGATAAAACTCCCGAAGCACATCCGTATTACCGTAATACATATATAGAAACCAGGGTATCTGAACGATAGCCGTTCCCCAATCAATAGATGCAATCCCCCCCGTACGTTTTCCGGGTGCAATCATAAATGGAATTCCTCCAGGTTTTAATCCTGTCCTGGACGCTACCGCCGTATTCTTATTATTAAATTTAGAAGTAACTACTGCTTTTGACGAAGACCTGATATCATGGAGGTACTTTATCCAGAAAGCCTCCATGTCATAATTGTATACCGACATGGGCGTAATGGCATGTGCATCACCCAACCACCCACATTTTTCCCGGGTGGGACAATCCGTTGGAAGACCATGCAAATTACTCCTGAGCGTCCATTTAGCCATGTTGTGTAAACGATTTATCTGCTCGTCCGAACAAATAAAATCGCCTGCCATTTCCAGATCGTTATGCACAACGATACCTGTTAGCAACGTTTTTAGCTGCGCCGGTTTAACTTTTCCTTTTATTTCCACATACCTGAATCCATGGTAAGAAAAGCGGGGCTCCCATATCTCAGTTTTATCCCCTTTACAAGTGTAGGCCATCGACTGCTCTACTCCAGTAACGAAGCTGCCTGTACTTGACATATCCAATAAGCTATCTCTCCCAAGCTCTTCACTAAAACGCATCATTATCGTTTGACCGCGTTGGCCTGCTATCCTTAGTCGTATCCATCCTGAGAAGTTCTGACCGAAATCAAAGATATAACGGTCTTTTGCTATCTGCCGTATACCTACAGGTTTAAGTTCCTGGATACGCCGTTCTGAAGGAATAATTTGTGGACGTAGCGCGGGTGGTGACTTGTCAGCCTGCACCACTTTCTGCCAGTTATTGTTAGTCAGTGCTACTTTACTCCAAAAAGGAATTTCTTTGCGGGCGTCATAATACTCTCCTTCATAAATATTGCTCTTTATTATAGGGCCAGCTCTGCAGGTCCAGGATTCATCAGAGACCACAAGTTGATCTGATCCATCAATATATTTTATACGCAACTCCGCATATAACATAGGCAGGCCATACGAATAGCCACGTTTTTGCCACACTTTATCCTGGTTAAACCAACCATTGCCTAACATAACACCCAACACATTCTGACCACTTTGTAAATAGGTTGTAACATCATGGGTATTATATAATGCATAGGATTCGTAATTCGTCTGCGCCGGCTGTAATACCTGGTCACCTACTTTTTTTCCATTCAGGTATAATTCAAAATAGCCTGGACCAGATATGCTGATAACAGCTGAATGTATTGTTTTTTGAGAACTGAATATTTTCCTAAACAAAGGCAGTGACGAATCCATGCCTGTCGGAGCAGTGATCCATTTACCTTTTTGATTCGTTCCCGGGCCAATGCCCGTTAGAAAGCTATGCGTTGTACTCCAGGGAGATGGGCGATTTGTTCCGTCCCATACCCTTACCCGCCAGTAATATTTTGTGCCAGGTCGTAGTTTATTCTCACAACAAGCAATGCCTGATTGCCTTGCGGACAATGTTTTCGGGCAATACCAGGTATCAATAGTTCCCCTCTTTAAATTATTGGAATCGGAAGCAACCTGTATCTCAAAAGCAGTCTGTATAACGGCGCGTGCTTCAGACTCCAGCGTCCAGCTGAATTGTACAACCTCCTCATTATTCAGTATTACCGTTTCAGCTTTTAATCGCCCTATCCTAAGGGTGTTTGTTTGTGCAGAAGTACCAAGGGAAAGCAAATATAGTGCTGTGAACAAAGGTAACCTGTAGTATAAGAATAAGGTAATCCGCATCATTTATTTTTCAACTTCTTTAAACGCAGCAATGCTTCAAGGTAGTAGTAGTCTGCGTAGGTAATCGCTATGTCGATCTCATGATTCTTAGAACCACGGGAATGTAGCAAAAAAGCTGAATTCTTATCCCGGCTCTGGTAGCGCTCAGAAGACAATTCTACGAGCATAGCCTCAGCCAATCTTTTATATTCCCGCCCCCTATTACCTTTTACAAACCCTGACAGGTCTAATAAAGCGCCTGCTGTAATAGCTGCCGCAGAGGCATCGCGGGTATCGTTGGGAATAGCCGGTGCGTCAAAATCCCAATATGGAATCAAGTCTTCGGGGAGCCTCTTTATGTATATCCCGGCTACTTTCTGTGCAAAATCTAGATACCGTTGCTGTTTAGTTTCTTTGTACATCATAGTATAACCATAAATAGCCCATGCCTGCCCTCTGGCCCACATAGACTGATCGGACTGTCCCTGATAGGTAACTCCTTTTTTAAAGGAACCATCGCCTGCATATACCGCTACATGGTAAGCACCATAGTCGGGCCTGAAATGATGTTTCATTGTCACGTCAGCATGACGGGTGGCAATGGAACGAAGGCTGACCTTATTTCGATCTTTACCCGACCAGGACAACATTTCCAGGTTCATCATATTATCAATGATCGTATTGTGGCCGCCTAATTCTTCTACTCTGAAAGGCCATGAAAGGATAGTACCAATCCGGGGATTGAAAAGTGTAGCCAGTGTATCGG
The DNA here is from genome assembly GCA_039593785.1 of Niabella sp. Classification (GTDB taxonomy): domain Bacteria; phylum Bacteroidota; class Bacteroidia; order Chitinophagales; family Chitinophagaceae; genus Niabella. Next base: position 12,738 of record JBCNOR010000003.1, read on the forward strand.
ACGTTCGGTTAATAACACTGCGGTAAGCCGTATCTTTCGTTAACCGATAGCCGTTTCCATAGCTACAGAATATCTGGAAACCCAGGTCGTGATCGAAAGCGGGTTGTTCAGAAAGAGGCTTTAGCAAGCCGGTAAATTTTTCGGCCTCCTTTCTCCAGAAATTGTCTTTACTATATTCATACAAATACCATAGAATTCCGGGAAAGAAACCACTGGTCCAATCGGCTGGTTTTACCATTACCCACTCTTTAGTGTCACCCACAATCATGCGGGGTATAGTGCCGTTATGGGGGATTTCGTTTAAGGCTTTCCGGGCCTGGCGGAGACAGTAGTCAAGTTGTTCGTCTACTTCAAATTGGCTTTTTTTCACCTGGGCCAAGATAGTAGTGCTCAAGAACAAAAGTCCGGTAAAAAAAAGCACCAATTTCAAATATTTTATTAAGGTCATCTTATACAATTTTGAATGATGAAATACTAACGCAGCGGCTTAATACGGAAGGAATAGCTACCTGCGTCCAGCCTGATCAAAGATTGATCAGCTATTGCTCCTATTGCTTCAGGCCCGACTAACATAAAACCCTCTGGCACTTTAAATGAGGCAGAGCATCCTGCCGGAACTTCCACTTTGCAAACAATTATATTTTTTTTTCTCTCCCAGGACGAACGCACGATACCTCTTACGCTATTGAAGCTCGCTTCAAAATGATCCAGGCCCTTTACAAAATGAGGTGCGAGTAGTATATTTTTAAATCCCGGAGCGCGTGGATCAGGCCTGATACCTGCCAGTGCTTTATAATACCAGGCTCCTATCTCTCCAAACATGATATGGTTTTGAGAGTTATCTTTCACCGATTGGGGATCCCAGTTTTCAAAAAGTGTTGTTGCCCCATTGCTGATCCACCAACCCCAGGAAGGGAAGGTTTCACTGGATGCCATTTGGTAAGCCTCATTGGCGTAACCATTTTCACTCAGCGCATTCAAAATGGTTTTGGATCCCAACAAGCCAACATCCAGTTTATACTGATCTGCCTTTACTCTTTTAGCTAATTGCGCCGCTACGCGGGCTTTCATATCGTCGGGGACCACATTCCAGTATAAGGGTGCACTCAATTCAGTTTGGGTCCCATTTGCATAAATACCTGTACCATAATCAAGGTACTTTTTATTGATAGCGCTTTTAATTTTCTGCGAAAGTTCTTTGTAGAACTGGTAGTCGTCCTGTTGTTTTAGTACATGGGCTATGTCTGACAATATCTTAACATCGGTATAATAATATATGGAGGAAGTAAGTTCTACCACCGAAGTTGTTTTTACAGGCACCCAATCACCCAGACCCCAGGTGGTTAGATATTGCGGGCTGATAGTTGTGATATAATCAACATACTTTTTGATTGCCCTATAATTGTCCTTTAGAATTTTTTCGTCTCCGTAAAACAGGTATACCTGCCATGGAATAATAGCAATGGTACTGGTCCAGTCGGGGCCGTTTGCCCAGCTATAGCCCCAACCCGCTGTTGGAATGATAGCAGGCAAAACACCATTCGGCTGTTGTTCATCCCTGTGATCTGCCAGCCATTTTTCATAAATAGTAATTCCATCAAAATTATACAGCCCCGTTTCGATCGCTATATGCGCATCGCCGGTCCATCCATTTTTCTCCCGTTGAGGACAATCGGTTGGATAACCAAAAAGGTTGGACAGGTAGGAATTATTGGTAGCCTTCCATATTTTATTAAGTGTTTGGTTAGAAGAAGAAATAGTGCCCACAGCTGGTACAGCGCTATGCATAAAGTAGGCTTTTACAGCTCCTTCTTCCAGCTTTACAGGCTGATCGCTGGAGATTTCAATATACCGGAATCCTTTATAATTGAAGCGTGCCCGGAAGCTTTCGATATCGCTCCCTTTTAAAATAAAAATATCAGTCTGAAAAGGATCAGTATTATCTGTAGGCCGGTAATGATAGTCGATATTCGATAAATTTAACTGACCGTTTTTATCAAGCAGTTCGGCGTGTTTAATTCTTACAATAGTACCTGCTTTTCCTTTAACGGTAACCTGGCTTACCCCGGATATATTTTGCCCGACATCGAAAAGATAACTGGTATCATTTACCTGCTTTAACAATTTGGCGTTAAAAGTCTGGTTATCCTTGATGGGATGCATAGCCTGGGCAACAATATTAGGGGAAGGGGCAGGTTTTATCGTTGCCGGAGACCAGCTGGTGTCGATAAACCCAGTCTGATCCCATCCAGGCTGCTCTAGTCTTGCATCGTAATGTTCTGCAGTATAAATACTATTAAAAATAACCGGTCCCAGCGAGGTTTTCCAGTCAGTGCCGGTACCAATAACTTCCTTGCTTCCATTGGTGTAAGTAATCCTCAAATCAAGGCAAAAGGAAGGACGCCCCCGCCAGTAAGCCTTGTGAAAATCCCATACAGCAGTTGACTGATGATTATACCAGCCATTACCCAACAGTACACCTATTGTGTTACTGGCTAAGATCTTATCGGTAACATCAAAAGTGAGATAGGTATTTCGCCTATCGTACCGGGTATAAACAGGATCCAACCTTTGATCACCGATTCTTTCCCCGTTTACAGACAGCTCAAAAAGACCCGCTGCTGTAATATAAACACGCGCCTCTTTTACAGTACCTTTTGCTTTAAAATCCTTCCTGAAATAGGGAGCGGGTTTTACTGTTTCATCTAAATTGTCGTTGATCCAGGCGCCCCTCCAGCTACTACCCATTACCCCTGTTTCAAAGCTGGCTATCGCACTACTTTTACCAAGGCGATCTTTTTCATCCCAAACCAGTACTTTCCAGTAATATTGAGTAAACGGCTGCAGCGGGTTACCGCTATAGGTACTTAAATTTTCAATACTCTTAATCTTCTCCGTCTGCCACATATTGCCACTACCTTTTTCCACAGCTTGTTTTGATGTGCCAACCACCAACTGATAGGATGTTTGAGCAGCGCCCTGCCGCCCATCATTTAGCTTCCAGCTGAAACGGGGTTTGGTTTCATCAATCCCGATGGGATTTTCAAGATGCTCTACCTTCAACTGCTCAGGTTGTACCTGGGCAACTATGCTTTCATAAATAAAGCAACTGACCAATAGTGACAACAAATATTTCATACTATTCTTTATTTATGATTATTGTTTCCCGACACAGGCCAGGCATCTGTTCTGAAAGAAGACGCAGGTAAACCATAGTTATTGAACAAATCGCCCTGCACAAAATCCCTGAAAGCATATCGCACGGCCACCGGCTGCTTTACCTGTATTTTATTATATACAGCAACGCCGGTTTTTGTTATGATGGCCTCGGCCGGATAGAAGACTTTATCGGCTCCGGCAATTTCGAATGCTGACAGGGGCTTGCCTTTAGAGGTAAGGCCATTACCATTATTAACAAAACTTACATAGGCGGTATCTGAACTAATTTGCAAAGACCTATATACCGGACCGGTTGCGGGTATGCCCTTTACGCCATATGTATTTACCAGTGCCAGGTATGCCAGTCTCTGTCCAGCCGTTTTTTTATCCGAAGGATGAATATTTTTTGCTTCACCTGCATCCATCAAAAAGCCAATTCCTGCGTCTGATATCGAGGATAATGCCTTTAGCTGCGCTTCGCGTAAAAATGCTGAATTAAGCCCGCTGCGATAATCAAAAGGAGCAATCTGCAAATAATAAAATGGTAAACTTTGTTGTTGCCAGAGCTTTCGCCAGTCGGCGACCATTGCAGGCAACAGACGTTCATAGCGTAGCGGATCATTTTTGTTCGATTCACCCTGGTACCAGATGGCGCCTTTTATACCGTACCCCACAATAGGATGTATCATGTTGTTATAAAGGATGGTGGGCGTTTGGTTGGGAGCCTTCGTAAACTCTTTCGACATAGGCAGGTCAATCTCCGGAAAATTGTTCAGCGCATTTTTACTCATCCATGTTTCAATATGAGAGCCGCCCCAGCTACTGGTAATCAATCCCACCGGTTGATGCAGCACTTCGTTAAGCGTCTTTCCAAAAAACCAGGCAGTAGCACTAAAGTTTGCCAGGTTTTCGGGGGTCACCACTTTCCAGCTGCCCCTAAGGTCAAACTGGGGATCAAGGCCGGTAGCTCTGCCCACGTCAAACAGGCGGATATCTTTATGTTTGGAGTTCAGTATCTCATCCATTGATCCTTGTACAGGATCGTTAGGAAAACCTTTCAAAGGCATAGTCATATTAGACTGGCCCGAACACAACCAGACATCACCCATTAAAATATCATTGATCTCAAAGACTTTGCCGTTGTTGATACGCAGGCTATGGATGCTACCCGGTTCCGGTGTTTCCAACACAATTTTCCAGCTGCTATCACTTGCCGCAGTTACTGTTTGTTCTGATTTGCTCCAGGATGTTTTGATTGATACTTTACTTCCAGGTTTTGCTTTCCCCCAAACAGGGACATTGCTCTGTGCCTGAAGTACCATATGATCTGAAAAGATGGCGGGTAATTTCACCTGACCTTGGCTATTGAATGCTACCAGGCAAATCACTATATATCCTATTATTTTTTTCATAAAAAGATATTATCATTGTGTAACAGAAAACCGGACGCTGTGGCTTCCTTTAAGTGTATTGTGTTTGAACCTTAAAATAATTCTTTGTACCTGTTTACCCCAGGGCTGTATCAACCTGGGATCCTTCAATTCCTGTGTTGCTAAATCGAAGTCAAACTGCAAAGGATTATATTTCATTTTTAAGCGCTTTGATCCATTGCCTATTATTACCAGGCCATCTCCTAATCTATTCAAAGGCAAGTGCGTGATAAAGCTCAACTCTGTAGGACCTCTACTCACAGATAGGCCATAATCTTCTCTCATTTCCAGTGCAGGAGTTTTGCGGTCATAAATAAAACTCCGCAGCCAGCGGCTAACTCCCGCTTCCGGTGCATATGCTTTTGCCAGATCCAGCGTAAAAAAGGTTTTTCGCCCATCACTGCGAAACTGTACTTTGTCAGCGACATACTTCGATCCATTAGGTTGCTGTTGGCCATTAATCAGAGGGCAATTATGCCATAAAGAGCGGATGTTCCAGATCTTCCAGCGGTCTTCACTAAAAGTTTCCTTTGCATAAGTCCCAATACCTACATCGATGATCATTGGTTTGCCATCAAGGAATAAAACAAAATTTCCTATGTCATTGTGATTATGGCTTTCTGCGTTATGTCCACCTTTGGCCGCAAAAAACAAACCGCCTTCTGATCCCTGCTTCTCCCTTGCCGAGACAATCTGGAGATCGGGTAGCCAGTTCACCTCTTTCAAAGGTGCACCAGGCTCTATGCGGAGCAGGGTATCAGCAAGCATCAGGTTGTGTAGGAAAACATTGATCTCATCTGATTGTATTTTCTGCGCCCCGTTCCAGTTGCTCTTAAAGAAATAAGCAGCAAATTGTTTTAAAGAAAGATCGTTATAAAGCGTACCAAATGCAAACAGCTTAGCAGGATCTGCACTACAAACAACCGTAGCATCAGCAAAGTTGACAAAACTGTTGCCGCCCACATGCACCTTAGAGAGATAAGATCCTATATCATGCATTTTGCGAATGTTGGTAAAGTTGATCCGCTTTTCAGACAGGTCTGCCAGGGTTTTAATGAACATGCCCAGGGTACCACCCGCCATGTTCCAGTATTTCGGTCCTTCGTCGCATCCGCCATCCTGAGGGTACGAAAAGAAAAAGATATCAGCACTTCTTATAGCTTTCTCAAAAACATGGTCCCGCTTTACTTGATCATCCACGGCTAACAGGGCTGTCATCAACATATAATAATTGCAATAGATGTTCCAGTTGTTCGGTTTCCGCCCGGTAAAGCCCATCCACCAAAAATCATTATGATTGTTAAAGGGCTCTATTACTCTTTTTTCAAGCTCAACCTTTATACGCGCCGAAAAATTTTTGTTGACCTGATCGAGCCCCTCTTTCAGTAAAAAATTGGTCCAGGCCAGTAGCACAGCGGTCTGAGCAACAGTCAGGTCTACTATTGGATCCTCCGGCTGAGGTAATCCGTAACCCTTACGATCTACATCCAGTGTTGCCGGTAAAGACCAGGTACTTTCTTCACAGATGAGCCAGATACCATCAGCGATCATCGGCAAAAACCTGCCTTTGCGCTCCAATAATTCTCCGATAACCAGATCTTTCAACATAAAGCGGCGTTTATTAAAGACAGTTTCATACCTCGACCTATTACCATTTACGGAAAACTCCAGGTAACCGCCCGCTGTTAATAAAGGCCAGGTCATTTTGAGCGTTTCGCCGGCACGTGCAACAAACACATCCTTTACATCAGCAGGAAGACCTGCGAGCTGCCTGGAAAGCACAGTCTTCCGGTCGGCCCGCCATTCGGTAACTTTTAAGGCCGCTGCTCCGCCTGCTGTCTGATATGCGTCGGCTATACCACCCTGCTGCGCATGCGCCCTGCCGGAGCCCAGTAACAGGCTTGCTACGGCTAAACAAAAAAGTCTCATCATTAAATGTATTCTTAAGGGGTAACGGTAATCTGCAACTCTTTAACCACTTCTTTCTTTTCCTTTATGCTCTGGTTGAATGCATGAAAGGTAACCGTATAAGTTCCCGGTGTATTAAAAGCATATTTATAAAATGTAGGAGGACTAAGTGTTGTAATAGATGTAACGGGCGCGCCTGCATCAGCTACCTGAACTTTGTTAAGGGCAATAGGCCCTGTTACTGCCCAATCTTCATTTTCGGCTTCACCGGCTTCGCCTGCTCCAATGCTTAACAGTACAGGGTTAGTAAGATTAGGAGCCAAACTCCATTTGAAATTGGCATTTTTTACATCTACCAGTTTAAAACCTGCCGCGGTTACATTAGCGATAATCGTATTAATGGTACCATCACGCAGGGTATTGGTAACGGACACATTATTGATGTTCCACCCACGTGGCTTTATTGCATTTGCTGTGGTAGTGTTTTTAAAGGCAATATATACTTCACCGGTTTCGCTATTAGCAAAATCACTAAGATCTACAACAGTAGGCGTTTGCATACCAGCCACGCCTGCAGTATTGATGGTAGAGAGTAAAGCTTTTTTTTCAAGCGCCGGCACATTATAAATTTCCAGTTCACCCAGGTTTACATCGTTACCGCCCGATACGTAAAAAACCCTTAAGAAGCTGGCTGTTACGGCTGGAAAAGCAATAACGTTCCTTGTTCCTACTGCATTACCGGCTACTGCCGTATTCCATGTATTTCCATCATTAGAATACTCAATGCGGTAAGCAGTAGCCCTGATGGCCACTTCGCGCATCACTACAGTATTAAAGGTTACCGGTTCTCCAAAAGCAATCTGCAGCCATTGATTGGCATGTGCCAGCCCGATCCAAACTGTACTCATAGACCGGTCGAAAGCCTTCTCGGGGCCATTAACTGCATTGCGTATCCCAGAAGCGGTGTATGTACGGCCTAAAGCCAGGTTGGTAGCCGGTAATTCTGCATTCGCGACTGCAATATTCGTCCAGGTAGCGGCCGCAATGGAAGCGGCATTTACCGACCCTGTGAAATCTTTAGATATTAGTACAGACAGGCCATCTGCCTGGGAACCTGCAGTAGCGGCACTGGTAAACCTCAAATACGGACTGCCTTTTTCACTGGCCCTGGATCTGTTTACATATTGTTTCCCCGTTTCTCCGCTCCAGAAAACAATATTTTCTGCGTTACCCGAAAAAGTAAACTGTATTTCCTCTCCTACTTTGAACGTGTTTTTTTCTGTATGTACGTCGAAATCTGTTTCCGGAACCACATCCTTCTGGCAAGACAGCATGGTTACCGACAGTATGATTAATAGTTGTGTATATTTTAAATTCATCTGATGTAAAATTTAAATGAAACAATACTTTCGCCTACCTGGTTACCAACCCGGATTTTGTGTGATAGATGTATTTGTGGCAATCTCAGCTGGTGGAATGGGATAGTACAAATGTTTTTCAGAAATATTAGCCGCCGCAGTCACATAAGCATTTTGAACGGTGCAGCAAGGCGCAGTCCCGCCATGTTTTTCACCCATTTCCCTGATCGTTTCCACCAATATGCCCCAACGCCTCAGGTCGTGCGAGCGAAGGCTTTCGAAGGCAAGCTCCCGGCTTCTTTCATTTTTAATTTCGTCAAACAGTTCATCCTTTGATAAACCGGGTGGCAGGCGCGCTTCAGCCGGATCAATTGCTGTTACTATTGCTGTTGCTTTAGCACCTGTACCATTGCCGTCTACTGTTTCGAATGAAATAGAAGGAGGTGTTGAACCATAAAACCCACCCATCTTCACCAGCACAACGCCCGTTACGCGTCCGTTGGCAATAGTAGTGTAGGCGTCAGCCGTATTCGCCCCATTTGCATCAGTGCTTTTATCAAAAATTACGTAAGGCGCCTGTGTATAACCGCTGCCACCATCTGTAGCAGCATTAAAGTTCACCGCGCTTACCCTATAGCCACTACCAAAGGCTCGTTCTCTTACCTTATTTACAGCATCATAAGCTGCCTGTGTAGGTCCGTTAAGGTGATTCTCAGCCTCAGCATACATTAACAAAACATCCGCGTACCGTAACAGGGGAAAGTTAGTGCCATTACCATTTTTAAACCGGGGCACTTTTATTTCTTCTTCTCTTCGCCATTTACCTGCCCATCTTTGATAGAGATTTAAAGTCGTTTTAACCGGCAGGTATTGCTTGCGCATTACCTGGTTAGTTGCAGTACCACCCACCCAGATGTAGGGAGGAATATTACGCTCGCGCCTTAGGTCTTTCGACAAAGCTGTTACGGGGTCGTTTTGATAACGGTGATACAACTCGATATTTGCGCCCAGGAAATTATATCCAAAACCAGGATACTCCTCTCCCAGCAAAGCAGACATACCATTTCTAACACCAACATATCCCTGTTCCCTGTAAGTATCCGTCACGTTCCCGTAAAACTCTACCTCCCACATATTCTCAGCAATGTAGTATTCGTCTCTTGCCTGTTTTACGAAAAGATCTGCATAGTTAGGATTCAGGTAATTTTCTCCTGTAGTTATCACTTTCTGGCACCAGGTAATCACATCATTGTACTTACTTTGATCATTCAAAGGGAATCCGGTCATACTTAAATAAACTCTTGCGAGAATTCCCTGCGCTGTGTTTTTTGAAATCCGGCCCGCAGAAGAGGGTCCTAATGCTGAGGCGGCAGGCAGCACATTTTCTGCATATTTCATATCTTCTATGATACGAGCATATACTTCAGTGATCGGGGTACGTTCTTTATTGATACTGGTTGGGGTTTTAATGGGCTCCAGGGGCATAGGTACGGCTCCCCACCTTGTAACCAGCATAAAATAATAATAAGCTCTCAGGAATAGCGCCTGTGCCTTAATCTGTTCTTTAGCGGCAGCATTCACACTGCGTGTGCCATCACTTTCTATTGCCTGCAGCAAAATATTTGCCTGATTCACTCCCCGGTATAGTACTACCCACATATTCCCAATGGTTGCTTCATTAACAGAATAGCTGAAGTTAGCCGGGGCTACCAGGGCGGCCTGGGTATAAACAAATATGCCTTCATCGTTGGAGTATGACATGTTATGTAACAGAGCATCCTGGTAAAGGGCTGAATGCCCCAGGATGCTGTAAATACCGGTAAGACCTATATTGAGTTGTTCTTCTGTTTTAAAATAATTAGCCTCTGTAACAAAATCGGTTGGTAAGGTATCAAGTTTGGTACAGGAAAAGTAACAGCTGATCAAAATCAAAAAAGGGATGTATTTAAATTTCTTCATGGCAATTTGTAATTAAAATGAACAGTTTAAACCGAATGTGAGGGTAAAAGCCCGGGGATAAGCAAAGATGTCAAAGCCCTGGGTAAGCGCCCCTGGCCTGGTTGATACTTCGGGGTCAGACCCTTTGTACTTCGTCCATATAGCCAGGTTCTGAGCAGCGCAATGAACTCTCACATTTTTCAGCTTGGCTCTGCTAATCCAACCAGCAGGTAAATTATATCCTAATGAAATAGTTTGTAACCGTAAAAATGACCCGTCTTCTACCACTCGCGACGATTCATAGGGTCGTGTAGAAGCACCGCCTGCACGGGGTAACTCATTGGTTGGATTTTCCGGGGTCCAGCGATTAATAAAGCTGGCAAATTGATTAACATACGGAGTCGGTCCACCCTCAAACAACAACCGGTTGGCATTATAGATCTGGTTACCATAAGAAAAAGTAAACAACACATTCAGGTCGATACCTTTATAAGCAAAATTATTTGAGAAACCTCCTATGAAGTCCGGGTTGGGATTGCCGATAGCAATTTTGTCAGCATCGGTGATCGTACCATCCCCATTGATATCCTCGTACTTAATATCGCCAGGCTGAACGGTACTGCGGGTACCATTGGCGGCGATATTGGGCTTCAGCACATAAGTGCCATTGGGCAGCAAATCAAAATCGCCATATTGATAATTACCGATCCATTTATACCCCAGGAATTGCGCAATGGGTCCGCCTACCTCCGCAATATAGGGGAAGGCCGGTGTGGTGCTGATGTTTAACTGCGTGACCAAAGCCCGTTGGCCTGAATTAAGCGATAGTACTTTGTTGCGGTTGAATGCAATATTGAAATTAGTGCTCCAGTTAAAATCAGTTTTTTTGATATTTATCGTATTGACGGTAAACTCATAACCCGTGTTCTCTACCGAGCCGATATTTTTCATGGCGCTTGCATAGCCGGTATGCCCAGGCATGGTAGCCTGCAATAACAGATCCTTGGTTACCTTCCTGTAGTAGTCAAATATAAATTCCACGCGGTTTTTCCATAAGGCCAGGTCTAAACCCAGATCTGATGTAGCCGTTGTTTCCCATTTTAATTCTTCATTACCTAATATGGTGTGGGCCGCACCTTTATAATAGGTATTGCCAAAGGCATAATGCGCTTCGTTGGTAAGATAGATCGGAGAAAGGTAGGCAAAGTCGCTAACGCGATTATTACCTGAAGTACCATAAGTATAACGCAGTTTAAGGTCAGAGATCACCTGTTGACGCTTCATGAAATTTTCTTTGGCTACGTTCCATGAGACGGCGGCAGATGGAAAATAACCCCATCGGTTTTGCGGGGCGAATTTCGAAGAACCGTCTGCCCGGAAAGTAAACGACAGGTAATATGTAGAATTGAACCGGTAATTCAAACGTCCGAAAAAAGATTGCAATGCATTATTACTCGAACTGGAACTGAGATTTAATGGTATACCTTCGTCAAGTCCACTCACCCCCAGGTTATCGTTAGGCACCTGCATAGCTGCTGCACCGGTCGACTTAACCTTTACCTGTTGCTGAGAAAATCCGCCTAAAACATCTACCGTATGTTTCTTGATAAACGTCTTGGAATAATTCAAAGTGTTTTCATTAACCATATTCATCACCTCAGTATTGCCAAAAGAGCCATTAGGGCCCGATGTACTGAATATACCACCGGCCTGCGTATTGCTACCGGCGAAATTTTCTCTCCTCAGATGCGTATAGTTCACGCCACCGGTTATACGCAGGGTTAAGTAATTAAGTATTTTTCTTTCAAGTGCCCCATTGGCCAGTAAATTATTCCTGACCGAGTTGACATACATGTTCCTGGTATTAATTATCGGATTGTACGCGTAGTCCAGCTGGCCATCAGGGTCGATCTCGGCGTCCAGTTGCTCTTCCACGGTCGTATTAGAACTCAACGCAGGACGGTATCCCCAAACGCCAAACAGAAGACTATAAGACGGACTGTTTGTACTGAAGCTGGACGGAGTGTTACCATTGGTTTGCGTGGTAGCGAAGTTTACATTCATGGACACTTTGGTCTTTTTGTCTACCTGCTGGTTTAAAACAAATTTTCCCTGGTGCCTTTTAAAATCAGAATTGATAATAGTACCCAGCTGGCTGGTTGTAGATAAGGACAACATATACTTTGTCATCTCGTTACCCCCAGACAAAGACAATGCATAATCACTGAAAGGCGCATCCCGGAATAGCAGGTCCTGCCAGTTGTTGTAAGGAACGTTCCTGTAATAATCGAGTGTTCGCCCGCCTTCCACATATTGTGGTTGCCCTTTTAACGTTGTATCGCCCGGCGTATAAAACAGCTTAGCTATAGTGCCGGTGTTGCCGCCATAGCTGGTTTGCAATTTTACATACTCATAGGGATCCATAACTTCCATTCTTCTAAGCGTGCGCTGGTAGCCCATTGATCCGCTGAATGCAACAACCGGTGCTCCGGCTTTTCCTGATTTAGTCGTGACGAGTATCACTCCATTAGCGCCCCTCGATCCATAAATGGCCGTAGAAGCGGCGTCTTTTAAAATAGTAATGGACTCAATATCCTTCGGATTGATCGCATTATTATCTGGGTTTTCTACCGGGAAACCGTCTATTACCCACAGTGGCGAATTATCCTGAGTGATAGAACTATTGCCCCTTATGACGATATTGGTGCTTGCCAGCGGGCCGCCTTCGCTGGAAGTGACCTGCACGCCGGCAATACGTCCGGCCAGCGCTTCCTCAAAAGACTTGACCGGAGCTTTTTGAAGCTCTTGTACATTCACGGTACCCATGGAGCTGATAACGTCCCGTCTTTTTTGTGTACCATAACCTACAACAACCACATCATCCATACTGCCCTCGGCCGGAGATAATTCGATAGCCAGGTTTCTACTATTGCCTACCAGTACCTCTTTGTCTTTATAACCTACATAAGAGATCACCAGAATAGCTGTCTCATCTTTTACATCGATGGCAAACGCCCCCTGAGCACCAGTCACTGTTCCGTTGGATGTGCCCTTCTCCAAAACGCTTACACCGGGTAAGGTATTGCCGATTTCATCAGTAACCTTACCGCGGATGGTTAAGGAAAGAAGCTTCTGCGGAACAATCAAAATAAGGTTATTGTCTTTGGTAGTAAAGCTTAAAGCCGTATTGCGCAGCACCTCATTTAACACATTACGAACCTGCTCGCCCCGGACGTTTATTGAAACCCGGCCGGGATTACGCATCACTTCCTCGCTATATACAAAGCGATAATTGGACTGGGCTTCAATACTTTTGAATACCGTCTCCAGCGGCACCTCCCTTAGGTTCAAAGTGATCTTTTCCTGGGAATGACTGTTGATGGCTAATGTTTGAAGTGAAAATACAAGTAGACAGACTAATGTAAATTTCATTATAAGAAGACATTTTAAAATCAAATGCCCTGACATGGAGGTGACAGGGCTATTCATTTTTTTCATAATATTGCATTGTTTAAAAATGATAGGATTATTGCCGAGACGCAATCGTGTACTGTCGTTTTTTCTGCGGGGAATGCTGGTACCATTTCCCGCTTCTCATTTCAGCTATAGAGTTGGATTTTTCTTTTACATATGACTCCTGAATATTTAGTTTGAATAAATACTTACACCAAGTGCCTAC
>JBCNOR010000030.1:0-17645 GCA_039593785.1 Niabella sp.
CATACAAACGATGCATTAGCCTCGTAAAAATCCCGTTGAATTTGGAGTATCAGCTCGGCTGCGTCTGCATCTACGGCGGTTACAGCGCTCATATCGAATACTATATTTTTCACATCATTTTTTAAAAAAGGAAGCAACGCCACTTTTATTCCATCTGTCATTGTAGCAGAAAGTACCGGCTCAATTGGCGTGATGACGTGAAATTTCTCTTTGGTATCTATTTTGACCTGCATGTTAAGTACGAATTTGGAGTAATGGTATATTTGATAAACAACGCGCTAAAAACTTCGGTCCTAATGCTCTTTAAAGAGAGGTTGGGTTTAGCTAAAGTCTGGTGCTTATGTTTACAAATAACGTAAACCAGTACCAAATATATTTGTTAATATTGTAACTAATCACTTTATCTACAAAATATGGATAATAATTTTTCAACTCAGGTAAAAGAAATCATTTCATACAGCAGGGAGGAAGCCCTCCGGTTGGGGAATGATTTTATTGGCACAGAACATTTGCTGCTAGGTTTGATACGTGAGGGAGATAATACAGCTATACGAATTCTGAAAGGTTTTAATATAGATATTTTTGAACTGCGTAAGGAAATTGAATTAGCAATTAAAGACAAAACAGGAAAAAATATCGCTAACATCAACAGCCTCCCGCTTACCAAGCAGGCTGAGAAAGTGATACGCGTAACTGTGCTTGAAGCAAAGGCTTTAAAAAGCAACCAGGTAGAAACGGAGCATCTCATGTTATCTATCTTAAAAAACAAGGAAAACATTGCCACGCAAATTTTAAATCAGTTTGATTTGGATTATGATATGTTTCGCCAGGAATTAGGCATTGTAAAATCAAATGAGCCCCGTGCAGAATTTGGTGATGAGAACGATGATGATTTTGAAGACGACAAGAAATATTCTCAACAGTCTAAGGGATCTGCGTCGAAATCAAATACCAAAAGCAAAACACCGGTGCTTGACAATTTTGGCCGCGATGTAACCAAGCTTGCAGAAAGCGGCAATCTTGACCCGATTGTGGGCCGTGAAAAAGAGATCGAACGGGTGTCTCAGATTTTAAGTCGCCGTAAAAAGAATAACCCCATTCTAATTGGTGAACCAGGTGTGGGTAAAACCGCCATTGTGGAAGGTTTGGCGCTGCGCATTGTACAACGCCGGGTGAGCCGTGTGCTGTTTGACAAAAGAGTTATTTCATTAGACCTGGCTTCTTTGGTAGCCGGCACTAAATATCGCGGACAGTTTGAAGAAAGGATGAAAGCCATCATGAACGAGCTGGAGAAGAATCGTGATGTGATCCTGTTCATTGATGAGATGCATACTATTGTTGGGGCCGGAGGGGCCAGTGGCTCGCTGGATGCCAGCAATATTTTCAAACCGGCTTTAGCAAGGGGTGAACTGCAATGCATCGGCGCCTCTACATTGGATGAGTACCGTATGCATATTGAAAAAGATGGCGCCCTCGACCGTCGTTTTCAAAAAGTGATCGTAGACCCGCCCAGCGTGGATGAGACGATTCAGATCCTTAATAATATCAAGTCTAAATACGAAGATTTTCACAGTGTAACTTATACCGATGAAGCAGTGGAAGCTTGTGTAAAGCTGAGCGATAGGTATGTTACAGACAGGCTTTTACCCGATAAAGCTATTGACGTGATGGATGAGGTTGGTGCGAGGGTTCACCTTAAAAACATCAATGTTCCTGATAATATCGTAGAGCTTGAGAAGAAGATAGAAGATGTAAAGGAAGAAAAGAACCGGGTGGTTAAAAGCCAGAAATTTGAAGAAGCTGCTTCTTTAAGGGATACCGAGAAAAAACTGGCAGAAGAGCTGGAGCGTGCCAAATTACAATGGGAAGAAGAAAGCAAACATAAACGCTACCCGATCACAGATGAGGATATTGCCGAAGTCATTAATATCATGACAGGTATACCTGTTAGAAAAATGGTGGAGGCCGAAACAGAGAAGCTTCGCAAAATGTCTGACGACATGAAAGGCATGGTTATCGGGCAGGATGATGCGATCCTCAAAGTGGTAAAAGCCATCCAGAGAAACCGCGTAGGTTTGAAAGATCCTAAAAAACCAATTGGAAGCTTTATCTTCTTAGGGCCTACCGGTGTTGGTAAAACAGAGCTGGCGCGTTCACTGGCTAGATACCTGTTTGATTCCGAAGATTCACTGATCCGTATAGATATGAGTGAATATATGGAGAAATTCACTGTAAGCCGTTTGATTGGTGCACCTCCCGGGTATGTGGGTTATGAAGAAGGCGGACAGCTTACTGAAAAAGTACGCCGGAAACCTTATAGTGTTATCTTACTGGATGAGATAGAAAAAGCACACCCTGATATTTATAATATCCTGCTACAGGTATTGGATGATGGGCAGTTGACCGATGGTTTGGGCAGAAAAGTGGATTTCAAAAATACCATCATCATCATGACGTCTAATATTGGTGTACGCCAGTTGAAAGATTTTGGCGCCGGTGTAGGTTTTGCTACCCAATCGCGTTTACAAAATGAAGACGAGGAGAATAAAGCGGTAATAGAAAAAGCGTTGAAACGTACTTTCTCCCCCGAGTTTTTAAACCGTATCGATGATGTCATCATCTTCAATAGCCTGACCAAAGAAGATATCTTCAGCATTATTGATATCTCTATGAAGGGCGTACTGAAACGTATTGAAAGCCTTGGTTATGGTCTTAGCTTAACGGAAGATGCCAAAGCATTCCTCGCAGACAAAGGTTATGATCAGCAGTTTGGAGCCCGTCCGCTTCACAGGGCCATCCAGAAATACCTGGAAGATCCTCTTGCAGAAGAGATCCTGAATATGAATGTAAAGCCTGGTGATGTATTGGAAGTTGGCTTTGACAAGGAGGCTGATAAACTGGTATTTTCGATAAAGGAAAGAGCAGACGCACAGGAAGCCTAAAACAAATATTTATTAATAGCACACCCCGCAAATTCCTGCGGGGTGTTTTCATTTCCGCCCAATTGCAGACCACCGAATTGTTAAACTTTACACAATAGAACCAGCCTGCTTAATTTATTACGAACAACGTCGTACTTTTAATTCGTAATCTTTCATCAAAAAAATCAGTCATGCAAATCTCAAAACCAAAAAACAGCACACTAATTCTATTTGCTATAGCCATTGTTAGTATTATTACACTGGCTTCCTGGAGTGTTCCGATGACATCCGGTATGCTGAGCAGGTTCTTTAGTGTAAATGATACTATTCCCAGAAAATGTGATACCAAAATTGTTGAATTAAATGAGGCCATTACTCAATTGCAAAAAGCAACCGAATCTTTAAAAGAGCGTGATATTTCCAGGGAAGTGGCAAAGGCCATTGAAAGCATTAACCTGGAGGAGATACATAGCAATGTGGAAGAGGCGATGGTGCAGGCTAAATCAGCATTAGCAAAAGTAGATGTACAAAAGATAAAAGATGAAGTAAGCCTGGCGCTTGCAAAAATTGATAAAGAAAAAATTGAAGAGCAGGTAAAAATCGCTACCGCAAACCTGCAGCCGCAAATACAGAAGTCGCTGGAGGAAGCCAAAAAAGAATTGGAACAGGCTAAGCAGGAGCTGGAATCAGCAAAGCAAAAAATAAGAAAAGAAAAAATATAAAAATAGCGGCTGTATCAAGGCTACCAGTTGATACAGCCGCTATACTCCTTACTTGCTTATCACTTATTACATCAATCTAATCCGCCCTTTCTCGTAGGGCTAACCGGCTTAGGCCACTCTTTAGGCTTGCCGGTTTGAGGATCAATTGGCAACACTATTTTTTCCCGGGATGTTTTCTGGGGATCTTCACTTGCGGCATAGGCCAGAACCGCTGTGAGAACCGCATTATTGCGCAAATCATCAAACACAATTTTATCATAAGTATCCCGGTTGGTATGCCAGGTAATAGTGCCGTAATCCCAGCTTAAGGAACTTAATGAAAATGCGGGGGCGCCTGCCATTACGAAAGAAGCAAAGTCAGAGCCGCCTGTACCTGGTTGGCCGGGAAAGCTGGTTTCGATATACTGGCGAATGTTTTGCGGCACTTTGGTTAACCAGCGGCCGAGATAATCGTAAGAATGTAAAAATCCCTGCCCCTGCAAACTCGTTACCCGGCCGGTTCCGTTATCCTGGTTAAATACGGCCTGTATATTAGCAACGATCTCGGGATGATCTTCTACAAATCCCCTGGAACCGTTCAATCCCTGCTCCTCGCTTCCCCAATGACCTACGAGGATGGTGCGTTTAGGGTTGGGATATACTTTCTTAAGGATACGCATGGCTTCCATCATGGTTAAAGTTCCGGTTCCGTTATCGGTAGCACCGGTGGCTCCGTCCCAGGAGTCAAAATGGGCCGACAGGATCACATACTCATTGGGCTTCTCCACTCCTTTTATTTCCCCGATAATATTAAACGCATCGGCTACAGGCAGTTCTTTGGAATCGATCTTCATACTTAGTTTAGGCGTGGTACCTGATTGCGCGAGGCGGTATAATAATCCGTAATCCTCTAATGAAAGATCAATTGTCGGAATCTTTTTTGTGTTAGCCCCAAATATCTTATTGGCTCCTACTGCTTTTGACCAGTAACTGGAAACGATGCCCGATGCGCCCGCTTTTTCAAGAGCGGCGGGCAATGTACGGGTGGTGTAGCCTGTTTTTCGAATACGCTGGGCCCAGGCTTCTGTTAAAGCATCGCGCTCCTTATTCATTTTTATAACCGACTCAGCAGTGCCGAACTCCTTCCAGTTGTTATCAGGACGACCAGTTGGTTGCAGCATGGAGATCATCACGAATTTTCCTTTTACTGCGGGCAACCATTTTGCAAATGCTACAGAATCTGTAACTTCCGGTAAAAGAATAATTTCTGCGGTAATTGTTTTGCCGTTGGTTCCAGGGCTCCAGGCCAGTTGTGTACCCTCTAAAGATTTAAGACGTGGATATACCATATCAATATGAGCCGGACCGCGCTGCCAGCCACGCCACTCCCCCCATTTCTCGCTATGAGCAGCAATACCCCAGCTTTTATATTTAGCAATAGCCCAATCACCCGCCTGTTTCATTTCAGGTGTACCTACCAACCTGGGCCCGATTCCGTCCAGTAACTCATGTCCCAGTTGTTCAAGCTGGGAACCTTGTTCACCTTCGGCAACAATAGCTTCAACAACAGGATCTTTGGGTAACTCAGCCGATCGTCCTGGTCCCCGTTGGGCCATCATTGTAACAGGTAGTAAAAAAAGTGGAAGAACAAGAGATTTCTTCAAACAAAGCATAATAGTCAATTTAAACTTGTGCAAAAATGAATGGACCACCGAATGTAAACATTTATTATTCCCGCCAAAAATTTCATGTACGTTTCTGCTTAAATTTGATTACGATAATTCTAATATGGCAGCACACAAAGTAGCTTTGATGGTCCATAGTTGTGACAGATATGCTTTTTTATATAAAGGCTTCCAGATCTTTTTTGAAAAAAACTGGGACTTTGATGCCAACTGCAATTATTATTTTGCTACTGAAGAGCTTGATTATTCATTTGCTTCCTTTCAGAACATCAGGTCCGGAAAGGGCGCGTGGGCAGATCGGCTGGCGTTGCTGCTTCGCGAAAAGATCAGGGAAAAATACGTTCTTTACTTCCAGGAAGACATGTGGTTAACCAGTCCTACCAGCGCCGGTTTTTTCAATCAAATTTTTGAACTCACTGAAACAAATAACTGGCAACAGGTAAAGCTGCACAGCTCCGATGTATATATCACCCACCCCGGCAGCTTATTTGTAGAAGGCTTTAACATTGCATCACTTGATAATGCACAATCTCAATTCCTGATGTCTCACCAGGTAACGCTCTGGAATAAAGATTTTTTACTGGCGCAGCTTCTTAAAAATGAACATCCCTGGAGAAACGAACGCAGGGCTACCCAACGATTGAAGAAACTGAACCCACTGATCGCACAGGTTGACTATTTTGCAGAGAATGGAAAGCCGGAAAACAATACGAACAGCAACACGATTGTAAGAAGCGTATATTATACTGTTTCAGTAAATGGTGTATTGGGAGACCTGGCACTACCCTACATACAAGAACTTTTAGATCATCCCGCTAACGAAGATGAGCGCCGTACGGCTTACAGCTGCAGTATAACCACAGGCACCGTTTAACACATGATGGTAAAGCCAAACCTCGTAAAACGGATATTTTTAAAAGCATCAAAAATAAAATAACAGGCCGGTAACTATAAAAAAAGCAGCCCCTATTAAGCTGCTTTGTATGAATCACTTTCCCCCGATTAAAACTTCTGATCATCTGCGGAAGGACCATAACTTCCAGGCACTTTAATATCGTTCAACCGATAATAAACACCTAACTGCGCACGGTGATGGGTTACCTGGCTTAACGCATGCCTGATGGCAGCATATTTGGTCCATTCTGCAAGTTTATTACCCTGGTAGGCCAAAAACCAATTAGGCTCCAGATCTGCTTCTGTAGCGTTTTCTAAGGCCGCTATTGAGTCGGCATAATTCTTTTCAAAAGCATCCTTTAATTGTTGGCGGGTCTCATACAATTCAGGTTTGTCTCCTTCAGCAAAATCCAGACCTTCAGTTCTCAACATATGGGCCGGCCAGCCAAAAATTTCGGTAATATGCTGCGCCAGGTGCATCAGCTTCATACTTTTTTCATGAGGCGTATAATCGTTTTTGCCTTCCGGAAATTCATCCAGGAATTTCTTTGTAGTGTTATACTCAGCGGTTAATTCTTCTTTTAATTGTTTTAAAGTATCCATAGTTTTAGATTTAAATGGCTTGTAAGGTACAAAGTATTTGAAACAAGCCTGTACGATTTTTTGTGATCGCACCTGGTGGTTTGAAACAGGTATCGCTTACTTTTGAAGCTAAATTACTTTTATGCAACTGAACTCATATATCGACCATACTATTCTAAAGCCCACTACCCTGATCAGCGACATTGAAAAAGTTTGCGCGGAAGCCCGGCAATATGGGTTTGCGTCGGCCTGTGTTCCGCCGCCGTTCGTAAAAAAAACAAAAGAATTGTTACAGGGAAGCCCTGTTAAAACCTGCACGGTGATCGGCTTTCCTTTCGGTTACTCAGCCATTGAAGCAAAGCTGGCAGAAGTTCTTTTGGCTATTGTGGACGGCGCTGATGAATTGGATATTGTTATCAATCTGATCGCCCTCAAAAATAACGATTGGCAATACCTTGCGAATGAAGCCAACCACCTGATCCCCATCATTAAAGAAAAAGGAAAAACAGTTAAGATCATTATTGAGAGTGGTGTATTAACAGATGACGAGATCATTAAGTGTTGTGAGTTATATGGCCCTGCGGGCATCGATTACCTCAAAACATCTACGGGTTATGCAGAAAAAGGTGCCAGCGTACATGCAGTTGAATTGTTTAAAGAACATTTACCTCAACACACCGGTATTAAGGCCAGTGGTGGCATCCGGGACTATGCTTTTGCCAGGCAACTGGTAGAGGCGGGAGCAACGCGCCTGGGCTGCAGTGCCAGCGTTGTGATCGTGGAAGGTGGCAAGGGTGAAGGAAATTATTAATTATTGCCAGGAAGCCTGTTGCGTTATTATTGATGAATACGTTTCCTTAATAACTATTATTCAAAACGCATTGAAACAAATTTCCATGAAATTAATGACCCTGCTGGCTGCCGCTGCATTGATGATTGTTGCCGGATGCTCGAAAAAAGTACATACCAACAGGAACGAAAATCTTGATGCTGATTTTACGTTCAGAGCTAAAAAAAACGGGACGGTCTGGAAAGCCAATTCTATTGCGGCTACCTACAATCCCAAGGACAGCATGGTGCATGTGATGGCCCTTGGAGACCATAATGAAAGGTTTACGATTTCTTTTTTTAAAAAACCACAATACACGGGTGAAACAAAGCAATTTGATGCCGGCGCTATAACCCCTACCTGCGAATACTGCGCCAGTATCGCCCTTCGATACAGCCTCGACTCCCTGAAGAAGAACTCTTTCCAGATCATGGGCTTTGACAATACAGATAACCGGGTTCTTGGAAAATTTTCGGTTTACCTGAAAAAAGACAGCCTGTACCAGGGCACTTTTATTAAAGACTCGTCTTTATATGAGGGCGTGTTTAGCGTTCGCTATAAAACGGTTTCTTTTTAGTCTATTAGCGACCGCTATGCTGCACATATCCTTTTAGCTCGTCGTTGAAGGCCTTCTCTTTGATCAGCTGCTCCAGGCTGATATGCATGCGGTAGCGCCAGTAATGTTGCGGGTTGGCCGGAACGTTGATCCGTTCATCTTCGGGGTTTTCCCTGCGTAATTCAGCGTTCATGCCCAATATATCCTGTAGCTGAAAGATGCTCCACATAGCCGGTGAATACAGATGCTGCAATACGATGGCGCGGTTGATCCAGGGTTCGCAGAAATACGGGGCTTCTCCACTTTGTCCCAGCTCCGTGTTATAGAACTGCTGGGTTAATGCCCTGTTTTCCTGCCACCATCCACGTATGGTGCTCATATCATGGGTAGAAGGTGTAACCACTGATAAATAAGGGGCGTTTGCGGGATCGAAAAAAGTAAGATCCTGCTGCTTGGGCATGCGTTGAATTTCTAAACTTAATATACCCAGCTGTTTCATTACACCCGGAACCGTATCAGGCACCATCCCCAGATCTTCTCCACATACCAGCATATTGGTTACGGCTTTCAGGCGGGGCAATTTTTTCAGTGACTCTTTTTTCCAGAAATCATTTTGCCTGCGATAGAAATAATCTATATACAAAGCCCATATCTTTTCTTTTACCTGCGGAGGTAAATGACGGAATGAGCTGGTTTGATCCAAAGCAATTCTAAAGTGAAAACCGGTTCGGCCACTTCCCTGCTGTTCAAACATAATCACATTGCTGATCAGGTCATACAATCCATCACGCAGTAAAATATTTTCGCTATCAGACTGGCCTTTGAAATGTGCTTCTACCTTTTTTTGTGTGTCAAACGCGGGGCGCAACACATATTGCTGGGGACCATATTTCTGTAAAAAATGAGCTTTTACATGATCGGCCTTTTCCCTGAACAATTCGCGCAGCACATCGTCGGTAATATAAGGCAGGCAAAATCTTTCATAGTCGAACCATATACCCTGCTCCCCCAACTCGTTTACGTGAACGGGAATACAGGGGTCAAACCTACCCATAATTCCCTGAACAGCATGTACAGGTATACTCCAAATACGGAAGAAGCCCAATATATGATCAATGCGGAAAGCGTCAAAGTAGTAGCTCATTTGCCGGAAACGTTCTTTCCACCAGGCAAAACCATCTTCCTGCATGCGCGTCCAGTTGTAGGTGGGGAAACCCCAGTTTTGTCCCTTTACCGCAAAATCATCAGGAGGCGCCCCCGCCTGCACATCCATTTTATATAAATCAGGCGCTACCCAGGCATCAGCTCCGTAACGGTACACGCCAATGGGTATATCGCCCTTCATCACCAACCCTTTCTTATGGGCATAGGCCACTGCATCGCTTAATTGCAGATGCAATTGGTATTGTACATAACAATAAAAATTTACCTGCTTGTAAGCCTCGGCTTTTACATCAAAAAAAACATCGATTTCAGCATCCTTGTAAACACTGTTCGTTTCCCAGTCCTGCGGATTGGGAGAGTTAAATGTATCCCTCAGGTAACAGAATGCCGCATAGGGTTTCAGCCATTGCTGGTTTGTTTCAAAAAATTCTTGATAGCCGGCGGTTTCCCTGCAATTGGCGCCATGTGCATCGTAGAGCTCTTTTAAAGCCCCGGCTTTAAATTGCATCACCGCTTCATAATCTATATGCGCCAGCTCATTCAACTGCTTTCGCTTAGCTTTAATGGCATCCTTTAGCTCCTTACTTTTCTTACCCTCAATAGCATCGAGGTTGATATAAACCGGATGTAAAGCAAAAGCGGATATAGCCGCATAAGGGTACGAATCGAGCCAGGTATGGGTTGCAGTAGTATCGTTAATCGGCAGTATCTGTATCAGCTTCAGGCCGGTTTTCACTGCCCAGTCGGCCAATAATTTCAGATCGCTGAATTCGCCCACGCCCAACCCGTCTTTACTGCGCAGGCTGGGTACGGGTATAGCAATACCGCTTCCCCGCCACTGTTCATTTTCCATACGTATAAAGCCATCCTGTAAAACGGCTCTTTCGCCAGGGGCGGCAGGCTCAAAGCAAATACGGTTACCACCTGCCTCAAAACGCTTGAACCGGTTCTGTACCTTATCGTAAATGCCATACTTATAGGCAACGGGAAATTGTACTTCATCCAACTGCAATGCGGCTATCCATTGGCTGCCGTCGAACTTTAAAAGAACCGGTGCTTCAATATTCCATTTTCCCAAAGCATCATGATCACCTAAAAGACATACTACTTCATCCCTGCCGATCAAAGGAGCTTTTACTGCAAATACATGCGTTGCATTCCTTGCAGGTTTTACAACTGAAGCCTTACGCCGGGGCAACAATACTTTTTGAAAAGGAGCCGTAGAAAAGGTATTGATCACATCCCCTGCATAGTTCCAGGTATCATACAGTTTTAAAACAGCTGTTTCTTTATCTTCAAGTACCAGGTTCCTGGGACTTTGAAATTCTTCTGTAGTCGCTCCGTCATCGCCAATAAACAGGTATTGGTATTGCAGTGTATGTCCCGGCAAATCCGCAATATTGATTTGAGTTTCCAGCTTCCAGTATTCATCGTTCAGATATTGCATCTCTACGTAGCCATTTGAAGACTGAAGCTCTTTTGCATTCGCAGCTATAGCCAAACGCTCACCAAAACGGGTATGATATTTTATATAGAAAATGACTTTCATCCGTATATTTTTTAGTTGCGGCTTTGCCGCGATTGATTTTGCCGGATGCCTGCCTGTCGGCAGACAGGGAACGCCCCATGCAACACTCCCTGTATTGAGGGCATGTTACATGGGCGTTTCATGTGATACTATGGCATTCACGTTATTGTGTACAACATACACAAAACGAAAATAGGTGAATATCTATTTATTTCAAAAAGTTTCTAAGGGCATATTGTATATATGCTCTTCAACACTTAAATTTGCACCAAACTATAAAAATATGTCTTCAGGTACAAAGAATAAGGGTTTAATGTGGATTTTATTTCTTGTTTTTACAGCATGGTTCATATTTGCCTGCTTCACACACTGGCCCTGGCTTACTTTGATCCTGCCTTTTGTTACTACCTTTTTTGTAAAGGCGATGGACATTATTTAGAACCGATTTCTCATCAATTTATTATAGGAGCCCTGCTTTGAAAGCAGGGTTTTTGTTTGGCTTCCTATTCTATTAAATCCAACAGGCCGCATCTCTGCTGATGCGGCCTGTTGCTTTATACTGATAGTTTAATTTACTTTGCTTTTGTGGTTCTGATCACTCCCCTGATATACCCGATCGATTCGGCAATACCGGCAAAAGGCGCTTTCATATTACGCTCGTGCTCGAGGCTTAAGATCCCTGAGTAACCTACTTTCCGCATCATTTTTACAAAAGCCGGAAAATCGATAATACCTCTGCCTACTTCCACAGAATAGCCTTGTTTGGTAGGCGCTGTAACATCTTTCAGGTGCATATCAAAAATACGGGTATGATATTTTTTAAGGTCGGCTACAGGATCCTTACCGTTACGGGTATCATGCCCAATATCAAGACACATGCCCATGCGCCGGTCGAGATTCTTCACGTTATTCCAAACATCATCTGCATCCGGATAGAGCTTCATATCCGGGCCATGCAGGTGTATAGCGTACTTCATATCATACTCCTGCACTTTTTTATTAACATAGGGAAGCAGCTCGTAGTTAGGTACACCCACGATCATCTTTACACCTACGCGTTTGGCATATTCAAAAGCCCTGTCTACTTCCGCCTCTGTCTTCATGTAAATAGGACCTACTGCATAACCTGTTACGCCTTTCGATTTTAGCTTCTCGTGGAAGGCCGCAATAGTAGCAGCATCGCTATTGAGCGGTAAATGAAAATCTTTAATGCACAGGTAGTGCACATCGCTTTTCTCCATAGTGGCCAAAGCAGTATCAATACCAAAATGTGCAAATGTGTAACCGGCTACACCTACTTTAAACTTTTCGTAAGTATCTACAGGGGGCTGGGGGTCGGGGCGCTTCTCCTGGGCCTGTACCAGGCAGCTTATCATAAAGCTGAAAGCAATAATTAGATTTTTTTTCATACGCAGGCTAAAATAAAAAACCATCTGCAAATGCAGATGGTTTCCGGATAAATATTTCAAATATTTCCTATTTACTTTTCTTAGCGCTTCCTTTAGGAGCTATCATTGCGAGCATCCTGCGGCCTTCCAGCTTGGGCATGTTCTCCAATGTGCCAAATTCTGCAAGACGTTCTGCAAACTTCAACAATAACAATTGTCCGCGATCCTGGAACTGGATAGCGCGGCCTTTAAACTGTACATAAGCTTTTACTTTGTTGCCTTCTTTTAAAAAGCCCTCAGCATGTTTAGCCTTGAAATCGAAGTCATGATCATCGGTATTAGGGGTAAAGCGGATCTCCTTGATCTCGGTCGCCTTACTCTTAGCCTTCATCTCCTTTTCCTTCTTCTTCTTATCGTACAAAAATTTATTATAATCGATGATCTTACAAACGGGCGGATCTGCGGTTGGAGATATTTCTACCAGATCCAGTTCCTGCTGCTGGGCAATTTTCAATGCCTCCTGGGTAGAATAAATTCCTACTTCAACATTGTCTCCAACCAATCGTACCTGTGGTACCCTGATGTGATGATTAATGCGGTGTTCTGCTTCTTTTTGTGGTAAGCGTCCTCTGAAGTTTCCCCTGTTTGGTTTATTGCCACCTGGCCTGAAAGGACCACCCGCACCGGGCGGACGGTTAAAAGTTGGTTTTTGTGGTACTGCCATCTAAAAATGATTCGTTATGCTCCTTCCCCGTTGAGAAGCATTGTTTATTTTGCTTTTTTTAATGCCATACGGGAATGGCATGTTAAAAAATTTTTACAAAGATGGGAATTAAACTTAGTATTTCAATTTTATTTTTAACAGATTCATATCAGCAACTATCTTACCAAATTACTCAAAAATACCTGTTTAACATAAAATAGCCGAAAACCTCAGTTTCCGGCTATTCCTCTTTATTTAAACCTGACTATCAGGCAGTTTTCGCTTTCTTCCGGTACGCCATTTTGGTGATCAATACATATAGCACCGGCACGATAAATATAGCAAGAGATGTTGCGGCCAGCATGCCCCCGAAAACCGTCCAGCCTATTGTTCGCCGGCTAACGGAAGCGGCTCCCGTAGCAATCATCAGCGGCACTACCCCTAAGATAAAGGCCAGTGAGGTCATGATGATCGGGCGCAGACGCAATCTAACCGCCTGCAGCGTGGCCTGTACCACATCCATACCTTTATCTACACGCTCTTTGGCAAATTCCACAATTAATATGGCGTTTTTAGCTGCCAGACCGATCAGGGTGATCAACCCGATCTGGGCGTATACATTGTTGGACAATTTAGGCAATAATGTCAACGCCAAAATGGAACCAAAGGCCCCGATAGGCACTGCCAGTAATACTGAGAAAGGAACCGACCAGCTTTCATACAGGGCTGCCAGGAACAGGAATACAAATACAATGGAAATCGCAAAGATGGTGGTTTGCTGATCGCCGGCTGCGATCTCTTCACGGCTCATTCCTGAAAATTCGTAACCATAACCCGCAGGCAAGGTTTTAGCAGCTTCTTTCAAAGCCTCGATCGCTTCACCACTGCTGAATCCGTCTTTAGGCGAACCATTGATCTCTACCGAACGGTAAATATTGTAGTGAGATACCACAGCAGGCGCTTCTATCAGCTTGGTGGTAACCAGCATATTCAAAGGCACCATGCTACCCAGGCTATTGCGCACATAGTAATCTTTCAGGTTGTCGAGCGAGCCACGATAGGTATAATCAGCCTGTGTCATTACCCGGAAGTTACGCCCGTAAATATTAAAGTCGTTTACATAGCTGCTACCCAAAAAATTAGACAGCGTGGTATATACTTCCGCCACGTTCACACCCATTTTCTTTGCCAGTTCTTTGTCTACATTTACCTGGTAACTGGGTGTGCGGGCATTGAAGAAGGTATAAGCCCTTCCTATCGCCGGCTGGGAATTTACGGTTTGCAGGAATTTGTTGGCTACAGCCTCAAATTTATTAACGTCATCGGTAGAACCTGTTTGTTGCAACTGGAATGTAAACCCGGCCGTCTGCCCCAAACCCGGTATCGCGGGCGGTGCAATGGGCATTACCCGGGCTTCTTTGATGTCCCTGGTAGAAGCTACTATTTTACCAATTACTGCGTTTACATCGTGTTCGCTGCCTTTGCGGTCGTCCCATTTCTTTAATTTAACGAACATGGTACCTACGTTCGATTTATTACTGAAGCTGATAATATTCAGACCGGCAAGACCACCCACTACATCTACTTCAGGCAATGCTTCCACACGTGTCATGATGTCTTTGATCATAGCAATGCTGCGTGTTGTACTGGTACCCTCGGGTAGCTCATAGGTCACAAACATACGCCCCTCGTCTTCTGTGGGGATAAAACCGGTTGATTTTGTTTTGAACAGGAAGATCATCGCTGCGATTATCACAATCAACAACGTTACTACATACGGAGTCTTCCGTATCCACTTACCTACACTTTTAGTATACCCTAAGGTTACTTTATTGAACCAGTTATTAAACCTGTCGAAGAAACGATCCAGTATATTTTTCCTGCGTTCGCCGGGAGCTGCGGTAGGTTTTAACATTAACATACTCAATGCCGGTGTAAGCGACAGGGCCACGAAGGCAGATAACAATACCGATACTGCAATAGTGATGGCAAACTGCTGGTACAGCCGCCCCACGATGCCCGGTATAAACCCTACGGGGATAAATACCGCTGCTAATATCAATGCAATCGCAATTACGGGAGCCGAGATCTCCTTCATCGCCTTAATAGTGGCATCTTTGGGAGACATACCCCGGCTGTCTATATTATGCTGAATGGCCTCCACCACCACGATGGCGTCATCTACCACAATACCAATGGCCAGTACAAAAGCGAAAAGCGTTAGGGTATTAATGGTGAAGCCGAGCAGGTTAAAGAATATAAAAGTACCAATAAGCGATACGGGAATGGCAAGTACCGGGATCAGGGTAGCACGCCAGTTCTGCAGGAACAGGTATACCACCAGCACCACCAGTATCAGTGCTTCAACCAGGGTATGCATTACCTCGTTAATAGACACCTGTACTACAGTAGCTGTTTCCAGCGGCACTTTAAAATCGATATCCTTGGGAAATGTAGGACGCAGCCTGTCTAAAGCTTCGTTAATACCCTTATAAGTATCTAAGGCATTAGCGCCCGGCGCCTGGTAAATCAGCAGGAAGGCTGCTGGCTTACCGCTTACGAAAGCATTGGCAGTGTAATCAAATTTACCTAGCTCAATCCTCGCCACATCCTTAAGATAAATAATGCTGCCGTCTGTTGGCCGGGTACGCACCACAATATTTTCAAATTGTTCAGGAGTATTGATACGGCTATTGGTCAACAGGCTATATTCAAAAACCTGCTCGCCACTTTGCGGGTTACCTCCAATAGTACCAGCGGCCGCCTGCAGGTTCTGTTCCTGTAATGCAGCATTGATCTCTGCGGGGGCAACGCCCAGCGCCGCCATTTTAGAAGGATTCAGCCATACCCGCATACTAAAGTCATCTGCCCTGGAAAAGATATCCCCTACACCTTTTACACGAGCAAGGGCGTCTTTTACATACAGGTTCACATAGTTCCCGATGAAAGTGGCATCATGTGTACCATTCGGTGAATAAAAAGCCAGGGCCATCATGATACTGGGATTACGCTTACGAACGGTAAGACCCAATCTTTTTACGGCATCCGGTAAAGTAGGTTCAGCCACACTAACCCTGTTTTGCACATCAAGTGTCGCAATATTGATATCGGTACCTACCTGGAAGTTAACGGTGATACTGCTCTGACCGCTGCTGGTACTGTTACTGGTCATATAAGTCATACCAGGGGTACCGTTGATCTGGGTTTCCATAGCTGTGGTTGTGGTTTGCTCTACCGTTTGCGCATCGGCGCCGGTAAAGTTACCTGCTATCTGAACGGTGGGGGGCGAAATATCCGGGTACTGGGCAACGGGTAACGTAAGCATCGATATAATACCTACCAATACAATTACGATCGATACCACTATGGCGGTAACCGGTCTTTTTATAAATACGTCTGCGATCATTGAATACTATTTTGAACGACAGGCAACAGACGGGACACCGAAGCCCGGGTGTTTCCTGTCAACTGTCAACTATTTTTTTGCTTTGGTAGTGTCGGCCGTAATAACAGCTCCTTCTCTCAGGTTCTGTACGCCTTCTACTACAATAGACTCACCGGGCTGTAATCCTTCTTTAATTAAAACATTAGGACCGATCTGTGTTCCAAGTGTTACTTTACGCTGAGATACTTTGCTGCTATCTCCTACTACGTATACAAAGAACTCACCCAGTTGCTCCACCACAGCCTTGTAAGGCGCCAAAGTAGAACGTGAAGGCGCGGCATTTAAAACGCGAACCGTTCCGCTCATTCCGGCTTTCAACATCTGGTTATCATTGGGAAATACCAGCCTTACCTTAATAGCGCCGGTTTGCGGATCTACAGCACGGTCTATGATTTGTATTTTACCGTGTTGCGGGTATACTTCATTGCCAAATGCAAGGGAAAAAGTAGAATCAACCAGGTTCTTTTCATTTTGTAATTTGGAAAACCTGTAAATCTCTTTCTGATCGATCACAAAATCTACCGCCATCGGGTTATCAGTTGAAACCGTATTTAATACCGATTGCCCCGCAACCACCGAAGTACCTAAGCGCACCTGTGAAATACCGATGGTACCGTTAAAAGGCGCATAGATAGTGGCAAAGCTCACGTTAGCTCTTACCGCATTAGCCTGTGCCCTTGCTGCAGCTACCTGCTTTTGTGCTGCCGCTAAAGCCGCATCGGCATAATCTACCTGTTGCTTGGCAATAGCATCCTGCTTATCCAAAGCATGATATCGCTCAGCATCTTTCTGCGCTTTAATAAGATTGGTTTCCTGTACCGCTACCTGGGCCAGGGCTGCCTGGTAATTGGCCTGGTAGGTTTGCTGATCAATGGTATACAGCTTTTGTCCTTTTGACACTTTAGCTCCATCTTTAAAATGGATGCCCGTGATGTACCCTGTTACCTGCGGCCTTATTTCTGATTGATTTAAAGGAACCAGCGTAGCCGGATACTCGTCGTAGTAAGATGCGTTGCCGCTTTCTGTAACTTTCACCACTACTACCGGAACGGGAGCATTTGCGGGTGGTGGGGCCTGTTGCTTGCTTTTACACGCTATCACTGCAAGCATTACAAACATATATATTGAAAACCTGGTCATACTTAAGGGATTTCGTTTAGTTTAAGTTTTATTTGGGTTGAATGGATCCTTCTGCTCTCTGAACATCTATTTTACTGCTCAACAAACTGTATACGGCATTGAAATAATT
>JBCNOR010000300.1:0-6449 GCA_039593785.1 Niabella sp.
CCCAAACTCAATCAGGTAACGCTCCTGTTGATCAACTGTATCACCTGAAAACGGATCTCGCAGAAACCAGGAACCTTGCCAATGAGAAGCCAGAAAAAGTAGCCGCATTGAAAACGCTGCTTCTAAAGGAAAAAGAAAAGGGGTATCAGGGAGCGCGTTAAATTCAAAAAAAGGAGCTGTTGTTATACGGGTTGTTAGCATAGACCTATCTTTACCGGCTATGGATCAGCAGTCAATTTTAGAAGCAGTAAGAATTTATGTATACCGGGAGTTCTCAGGTGAGGGAACAGGGCATGATTTTTTTCACCTGGAAAGAGTGGTAAAAACGGCGTTGAGAATTGCCCGCCAGGAAGACGCTGACCTGTTTATGACCGAACTGGCCGCCTGGTTGCATGATGTAGGAGATCATAAGCTTAATAATGGTATCGATCGCTCAGAAGAACAGATTACGGCAATCTTAAATGAGCTGAAAACCCCGGATAATGTGATCCGGAATGTAATTGAAATTGTTTCCCAGGTTTCTTTTAGTAAGGGAAAAAAAGCAGAAAGTTTAGAGGCTAAGATTGTACAGGACGCGGACAGGTTGGATGCCATCGGGGCTATCGGGCTGGCGAGGGTATTCGCTTTCGGTGGCAGTAAAAACCGCGAGATCTACAACCCTAAACACCCCGACCAGACTACTATCCAGCATTTTTATGACAAACTGTTGAAGCTAAAAGATCTGATGAATACGGCAACAGCTCAACAAATTGCTTTGGAGCGGCATCTCTACCTTGAGGCATTTCTGGAGCGTTTTTATAAGGAATGGAACGGAGAGGCCTGATCTTTTTTTAATATATACCTGTTAAGTGCCGGGCGAATGGGTGTAGGCTTATCCCAGGTTGGGCCGGTAGATGCGAATGCAAGTTATAACCTGTTCAATAGGTTAATTGAACCAGGTCTACGAGTTCGGTATCTTTTAAAAAAAGAACCCAGATATTATCATAATCAGTTTCCGGGAGGTTTTTATACGATGTGCTTTGAGTGAGCTTGTTTAAAATTAAAGGCACTGTATTGGTATGGCCTGCGAATACCAGGGTTTTGCCCTTTTGATTGTGTAACAGCAACCGGATGGCTTCCACATCCATGGGGTCATAATTTTCAACAGATACACCGGTTTGGGCACTTAATACGCCCACGGTCTCCCGGGTTCTTTTATAAGGCGTGCTATAAATGCCATGTACCTTAGTTTTTGACAATGTCTTCGCCAGAGCAGCGGCCCGGCTTTTTCCTGCCTCTGATAAAGGCGGATCTTTGGACCCGTCATCAGCTTTTTCTGCATGACGTATAATAAATACTTTGGTAATGGAATCTTTTTGAGCCGCAGTATCGTTGCTTGTACCTGCTGTAAAGAGCAGTATGATGATCAACCTGAAACAGTTTTTTAATGGATTCATTTTATAATGAAGTAAAAGTTGAGGAACTTTATATCGCCGGGCTCAGCCTATCCACATACTATTTTAATTTTCTACCGGCTGATACGAAGATAGCTTTTCACAAACAAATAAAGCCGGTTTGGGTCTTTCAGCGATATATGGACGCGGTAGCCCGTGGCCAGTCATTTTGCTATAATTGGTGTAATAGACAATATTGGAGCAAATGGTTTCTCCTTTATTATAGATAATTTTATTAGAGTTATGAGGAGTAGTTTATTGATTATCATACAATAGAAGATATTTGAAATACTTCTATTGAAATCCCGGCTCAAGATAAAAAGGTACAAAAGGTCACCGCCAGATCGTCACTGCAACCAGGCCATAAGTGAAATCTCTTCAAAAGTTTAAAAGCATTGCCTGCAAAGGCGATGCTTTTTTCATTTCGGTAATCTGCGTTTGATGCTGATCTAAAAATGCAGGTTTAAATTTTCCGCATTTCGTAAATGCTTATTTCACCGGTTTGATACCTTCGAAAAATTTTTTTCGGGAATCTTCAAATGACTTTAATGAAACTATCGGGGTTTAGGAACCAGGGACTTGTGTTTTTTATTTTGTTATTAATAGGTAATTCCGTTTTGGCGCAATCCGGAACTATAAAAGGAAAAGTAATTACAAGCGATAACCAACCAGCGCCTTATGTGACCATTACTGTAGTAGGTACCAACAGGAATGCGATCACTGACGAAGCAGGTTACTATAATCTTACCAAAGTACCTGCAGGAGCTCATGAACTGGAAGCCTCTTTTGTTGGTTACGAAACCCTTAAGCAGTCGGTTACGGTTGCCGCTAACCAAACCACAGTAGCCGATTTCCAGATCACCATCTCCAATAGCCAGTTGCAGGAAGTGATCGTAACGAACTCTAAAAATAA
Source organism: Niabella sp. (assembly GCA_039593785.1). GTDB lineage: Bacteria > Bacteroidota > Bacteroidia > Chitinophagales > Chitinophagaceae > Niabella. The sequence goes on from JBCNOR010000300.1 coordinate 2,347, forward strand.
GTTTGTTTATAAATCCAGTGAATACGTGGCACGTATGCCCTTAAAAAACCTGGAAAATCCACAGGTATATAATGTTGTCGGGCGCGCGTTAATACAGGAGCAACTGGTTATTGAACGCACCGATCTGTATCGTAATATACCCGGAGCCGTACCCAATTTTTCTGCGGGTGGGTCAATGGGCTTAAGCATGAGAGGTTTTTCAACCACTATTGGTATGAGAAATGGCATGGCAACCAGTGCCATTGTGCCCCTCAACCCTGCGATCCTTGAACGTATCGAATCTATCAAAGGGCCATCAGGAACGTTGTTTGGAAGCAACCGCAACGTAACTTTTGGTGGTGTTTATAATTATGTAACCAAACGTCCTTATGAAGCATTTGGCGGAGAGATCAGCGTTGCCGGCGGCAGTTTTGAATTTGGCCGCGTAACGGCAGACATCAATACGCCTATCAATAAAGAAAAAACCGCCTTATTCCGCATCAATGCTGCGGCGCAATCAGAAGGCAGCTTCCAGGACCAGGGCTTTAATAAAAACTATACCATTGCCCCTACTTTTTCTTACCAGGTGAATGACCGGCTGAAGTTGATACTGGATATGGAAATGACGCGTGGAAATTATACGGTTGTTTCATTTGGAATAGGCAATACCACAGCCCGCAATTTCAAAGACCTGTCTTTGGATTATAAAAAATCATACATCAACAACAGTATCGATGTAAATAACGGTATTAATAATATACAGGCACAGGTAGAATATAAAATTTCTGATAAATGGAAATCACAAACCAATTACCTGTACTCGGTTGGTTATTATAAGAATCTCTACTGGACTACTTTAAATATGACCAGCGACTCAACTGTCAGCCGCGTGGTAAGAAACCAGACCCCAGAAACATTTGGAAATATAGAGGTGCAGCAGAATTTTATTGGTGATTTTAAGATCGGTTCAATCCGTAACCGCCTGGTTGCGGGTATCGATTATAATTATAACTATAATGATCTGTATCGTGCCACAGTTAATTTTGGCACTATTAACTTAAACCGGCCGGTACCTGGCATGAGCCGCCCTGCCATTGATTCGATTTCATCCGGGCAGGGTTTTGCTACCACATCAACGGTTGCCAAAAATGCCAGTATCTATGCCTCAGATGTAGTAAATATTACAGACCATTTATTAGCCATGCTGAGCCTGAGAGTAGACCGCTACTCCACCAAAGGCACTTTTAATGTATTAACTGGTGTGTACACCGGGGCGTACGAGCAAACATCATTATCGCCGAAATTTGGATTGGTGTACCAGGTTATTTCCAACAAGTTGTCCGTATTCGGTAATTATATGAACGGGTTTGTAAACGTTCCACCAACACCGCAGCCAGATAATACTATCCTGGTACCGAAGCCGCAGTATGGGAACCAGTTAGAGGGAGGTGTAAAATTCGACCTGTTTAATACTAAACTGGCGGGAAGCGTAAGTGTCTATGATATCAGCGTAACTAATTCTATCCGCAAAGAGTCGATTGGTGGCAAGGAGTTTGTCTTCCAGGATGGAACCCAGCGCAGCCGGGGCGTGGAAGCCGAGGTTATTGCCAATCCTATCCCGGGTATGAACATTGTTGCCGGCTATGGCTTTAACGAAAACCGTTACCGCAATGCCCCGGCTGCCCAGCAGGGTAAATATGTAATTTTTAGTCCGAGGAATATTGGGAATCTCTGGGTGAGCTATTCTATAACCGAAAGCAGCGCAAAAGGATTGGGTTTTGGCGCCGGTGTTAATTATGTGGGCGACTCCTGGTACGATATTACCAATAGCTTTAAAGTTCCGGGCTACACACTATTGAGCGGATCGGTATTTTATGATGCACAGCGGTACCGTTTTGCGTTGAAAGGTAATAACCTATCCAATGAGCGTTACTGGAATAATAACGGAACGCCACAAAAACCATCAAACTTTATAGCCAGTGTCTCGTTCAAACTCTAAAAGCAGGTTTAAGAAGGTTATTCAACGGTTTCACCTCTGGCTCGGTTTAATATCCGGGCTGGTATTTTTTATCATGGGTTTGACCGGAGCAATCTATGCCTATCAACCAGAGTTATCCAGGCTAACACAACCTTACCTTACCGTAAAAGAAGAGCGAGGTCCTTACCTGCCCATCTCTCAATTAAGTGAGATAGCAGCAAAGCAACTACCGGGTAAAAAACCCACGAGGATTATTTATTACGCCAAAGATCGCGCAGTAACCGTACACTTTATTAAAAGAGGTAGTGAGCCCTATTATTGGGCAGTATACCTGAATCCCTACAGTGGCGAGGTCTTAAAAACCAGCAATACGGAGACCGAATTTTTCCGTTTTATTCTACGCGGGCATATGTATTTATGGCTGCCGCAATCAATAGGTAAAGTAGTGGTGGCTGCCTGTATGATTATATTCACCGTCATTGTTATCTCCGGGCTCATTCTTTGGTGGCCGCGTAACAAAAATGCCCGTAAAAGCAGCTACACCGTGAAGTTAAATGCGTCTCCGAAGCGCCTGAATTACGATCTGCACCGGGTACTTGGCTTTTATGCGAGTTGGGTGCTGGTATTTATTATAGCAACGGGGTTGGCCTGGAGCTTTGAAAGTGTCATGAAAGCCGAGTACTGGTTATTCAGCGGTGGTAAGGAAAGACTCGCTCCACCTAAATTTGTTTCCAACAACCCAGGTGATAACAATACACAACCTGCATTAGACAAGATATTGTTTACGGCTACCCAAAGTTACCCGGGGATCGAACACTACCAGGTTCGGTTACCCGATTCAGACAGCGCTTCTGTTAATGTAATCATGTATTTGAAAGAAGGTAAATATGCACCTGCAGATAATCTTTATTTTAACCAATATACCGCCGAACGTTTTACCGCTCAAAACTGGGGATTGTACAAAGACGCCAATGCCGGTGAAAAAGCAAACCGGATGACCTATGATATTCATACAGGCGGTATCGGTGGTTTTGCGGGTCGCACCCTGGTATTCTTTACAGGTTTAATAGCCGCCTCGCTTCCTGTTACCGGATTTTACATTTGGTGGGGGAAAAAGAAAAAGAAGAAAAAGAAGGAAAAGACAAAAAAGGCCGTTGCAAAGCTCACGATCATTCAAAAGACACCGGCGAAAGAATGGGTATAACCCCAGACAAAACCTTATTCCGCCTTAAAGGTTAAAAGTCCGTTAAAGCAAACCTGCCCCCAAACCTTTCTTTCCGGGCAGTGTTATTCAATATATAATTACTACAACAAAATTTATATAAAGATTTTCTCATAAGCAGTTAGTTTTGGTTTAAAGCCTCACGTTTCAACGCGAGGCTTTTTTAATGCAGCTATAACTGATAAAAAAGCGCTGCCCATCAGGTAACGCTTTGAATAATTTGTTGAAGGGTTATTGTTGCCGGTTTACCAGTACCGTTTTGCTGTAAGTTGTGGCTCCATCCTTATCTACCTGTGCAATACGAACGTAAATTTTAACTTTGTCTGTACTCAATTGCTCGTTACTGGTTTTAGAGCAGCTGTATAATATCGAAGATACTATTACTAACAAAAGCAGTCCCTTTACCCTCCTGCTACCAACGGGTATGGCCAGGGCAAGAAAAGAAAGGACTCCCCAACCCGCAATAGCTGTTATCCCCTTAATATCTGCTTTAATAGTGTAATTAATGGTAGTGGAAGAGTTGCCATCGGGTGCTTTTGATGCAGCATTTGCAATGGTAGTAAAGTCCTGCCCATTTGTTGATGCTTCTATCCTGAAGTGATCATTGTTGGTTTCAGAGCGTGTGATCCAGGAAACAGCTAATTGCCGGTTACTGATCGTAGCATTAACGGCATCCCATAATACTGGCATTGCCTGGGCCGATTCGTATACCTGTACTAAACCAGATGATGAAGTGCCTCCCGCAGAGCCCAGCGGAACGCCAACTAATAAATTGCCTCCGCTGAGCGCTACCGAACTTCCAAACCATTCACCAACCTGACCTGCAAAACGCTGTTGTTGGGTATAAACAGCTCCGGATAAGCTGAAAATATAGGCCGCTCCGGGACTGATAACGTCAATTTCGCCACCAGCGCCTGAGATAGC
>JBCNOR010000301.1:0-6439 GCA_039593785.1 Niabella sp.
AAATTGCTTAACGAAATTACTTACGTAACTGCAGGCTTTGACCAGGAAAAATCGCTTGAGTATGCCCGTAAGGCGCTGCAGCTTGCTGAAAAAGCGAAATGGGTGAATGGAATTATTACTTCACAAAAATTTCTCGGTATTGTTCTTATGGAGTCTGGAAACAGAAAAGAGGCGTTACCCCATTTCGAAAGAGCATACGCTCTAAGCAAGAGTTTAAACGACAAGGGAGCGCAAATTACTCTGCTATATAATATCGGATCGCTCCATCAGCACGAAAACCGGTATAAAGAAGCACTCGACATTTATCTCCAGGGAATAAAGCTTGCAGAGGAAACAAAAACCAAGGGATTACTGGCCAAAGGCTTTTATCTGGTTGCGGTAATTTTTACGCAACAGTATAATTTTGATAAAGCCAGGCAATATGCAAGATCTGCGGCGTCCATTTATAGCAATGAGCGGAATTTTCATGAGGAAGCTAATAACCTCGAGATAATAGGAGTTAGTTATCTCCTGGAAAAGAACTTTCCGGAAGCAAGGGCACCTCTTTTTAATGCTTTGGATCTTTTCAAAAAAATAGGAAACGAGGTTGGCATGGCACGCATATATTCCCAGCTTGTAGAGTGTTATGGTGATAATCCCGCAGTACAATTAGATTACATTGACAAATCTCAGCAAATATGGAATGCCAACAAGGCCATGACCATTTATGCAATTAGCAATATTGGCAATAGAGGAATCGTTTACCTTCAGCTGTACCGGTATGATAGCTTAAGAAAAAAAATGCCAGCAAATTTTAATCGGCCACAAAATGAACTTTTAACGATTGCAGAAAGGGATCTAAAGGAGGGAATAAGACTTGCTAAAACAGTTGGCAACAGCGAGTTGCTGATGCAATTTGATAAATCCTACGCGGGTTTGTTAAAAGAGAAGGGAGCGTATCAGCAGGCATTCGAAATTTTAGCTGATAGTTACAGGATACAGGATACTTTGTTCTCTCAAAGTACTAAAAACAAAATCGCAGCTATAGAAAGTTCCCGTGAAATTGAAGCCCGGGATAAACAAATACAAATCAATCAGCTGGCATTGAGTAATGAGCGCCGCACCCGTTGGGGAATCACAGCTGGTGCCGGCTTGTTTCTGGCGATTGGAGGTTTGCTGTTTTATCAAAACCGGCTCCGCCGCAAAACCAATACCACCCTGCTTACTTTAAATAATGAGCTGGATGAAGCGAATAAAGTAAAAACAAAATTCTTTGGCATCCTGAGCCACGACCTGCGCAGCCCCATTGTGAACCTGATCAATTTCCTGCACCTCCAGAAAGAGATGCCCGACCTTTTTAGTAAAGAACGCCAGGTGCATCATCAAAAAGAGCTAACCGAATCGGCTGAGAACCTGTTGGAGACTATGGAAGCGATGCTTTTATGGAGCAAGAGCCAGATGGAACATTTTGCCCCGCAAAAGAAGACCATTTTGGTACAAAGCCTATTTGAATTCCTTCAAAAGCAGTTTAACGTTCCCGGTATTAGTTTCCAGTTTCAAAACCCCGGTCAGCTAATGGTAAGCTCCGACGAAGATTACCTCAAAACGATTATGTATAACCTTACCGCTAATGCAGTTAAAGCGTTGGCTAATACCATAAATCCGCAAATCATTTGGAAGGCCCGGCAAAATGGCAACCAGGTAGAGTTGAGCGTCACCGACAATGGTCCGGGTGTGCACCAGGAACAATTAGATGCATTGTACAACGAAAATGCAGTGGTGGGCACCCGTCATGGCCTGGGTTTACACCTCATTCGCGACCTGGCCAAAGCTATTGACTGCCAGGTACTCCATCAACCTGGTTTTGAAAAAGGTTCTGTTTTCCAGCTGATTATGTGATTTTTTCTAAAAAATAAGCTAAAAAACTGGCACTTTTGGGATAATACCCTACCAAGTTGGTGGGTTATAAAAAATGACCTATATTTGCCTTCCACTTTTAAAATTACAACACTATGTCATTAAGATTAGGCGATATCGCACCAGACTTTACGGCACAATCAACCGAAGGTGAAATCAAATTTCACGAGTATTTAGGCGACGGTTGGGGTATTTTATTCTCTCACCCTGCAGACTATACTCCGGTTTGTACCACTGAGTTAGGAAAAACAGCTTTATTAAAAGAGGAATTTGCAAAGCGTAATACCAAGGTATTGGCAGTAAGCGTTGATCCGCTGGATAGCCACTTCGGCTGGCGCAATGATATCAATGAAACTCAGAATACCAATGTTGAGTTTCCTATTTTAGCCGATCCTGAAAAAAATATTGCAACTTTATATGATATGATCCACCCTAATGCTTCCGAAAAAGCAACGGTGCGTTCTTTATTCATTATTGGCCCCGATAAAAAAGTAAAATTAATTATTACTTACCCCGCTTCTACAGGTAGAAACTTTACTGAAGTATTGCGCGTATTGGATTCTCTGCAACTGACAGCCAACCATAGCGTAGCAACTCCTGCAGACTGGACACACGGAGAAGATGTGATCGTGGTGCCTGCAATCAGCACTGAAGATGCGATCCAGAAGTTTCCTAAAGGTGTGAAAGTGGTAAAACCTTACCTGCGTTATACGCCACAACCTAATTTATAGTTCATAGACAAATAGTTCATGGTTCATAGTTGATGCTATGAACCATGAACCATAAAGAATGAACCTCGAATGTTTACTGAGCAACAAATACAGGATATCGAAAATGCTTCTCTTGCAGAAGCTATAGCAATAGTGTCGAAGCAGTTTCCGCAGGAAACTGTTTTTTCGACTTCATTAGGCCAGGAAGACCAGGTGCTTACGCATGTAATTGCACGCAATAACCTGCCGGTAAAAATATTTACGCTCGATACCGGGCGTCTTTTTTACGAACATTACGAACTACTCGAAAAAACAAATGCACGCTACAAAATCAATATCCAGGTGTACTTTCCTGAGGCCGCGGATGTGGAGCAATTTGTAAATGAAAAAGGTGTCAACGCTTTTTTTGAATCTGTTGAAAATCGTAAGCAATGCTGCTTTATCCGCAAAGTGAAGCCTTTGAACAGGGCTTTACAGGGCGCTAAAGTATGGATCACCGGCTTAAGAGCCGATCAGTCGGATAACAGGAAGGAAATGAAAATGCTGGAATGGGATGATGCCCGCCAGTTATACAAGTTTAACCCGTTAATTCACTGGACTTACGAGCAGATGATCGACTATATCAGGGAAAACAATGTTCCTTATAATCCACGGCATGATAAAGGTTTTATCAGTATCGGCTGTGCACCCTGTACCCGCGCCATTGAGCCGGGAGAAGACGCGCGCGCCGGCCGTTGGTGGTGGGAAGTATCGCATAAAGAATGCGGTCTTCATGTTAACAGCTAAAATAATAATGAGCCCGGCTAAGAATAAATCGCATCGGTTTTGCCACTCCAAGGGAGTCCCTGGGACGCTCGGTTGATCGTCCCGGTTATATGGCAACTATCGGTCGCAATTTATCCTGTTCCAAGAACTCCTTCGGAGAGCTTGTCGAAGGAGTCCGGTTTAAAGCTCATCCAAACATACAATCGATTGTCGTCTTCCTTTCTCTTTCAGAAATGGGAGCTGGGAGACTAATAAAATAAAAATGAGCAAATACGAATTAGACTATTTAGAGCAGTTAGAAGCCGAGAGTATCTTCATCATGCGCGAAGTAGCTGCACAGTTCGAAAAACCAGCCTTGCTTTTCAGCGGTGGTAAAGATTCGATTACCCTGGTTCAATTAGCCAAAAAAGCCTTCGCACCGGGTAAAATCCCTTTTCCCTTAGTACATATTGATACCGGGCATAATTTTCCTGAAGCCCTGGAATACCGCGACAACCTGGCGAAAGAGTTGGGAGCGGAATTAATTGTACGTAAGGTTGAAGATACCATCCGCGAGAAAAAGCTGACCGAGCCCAAAGGCAAATTTGCCAGCCGTAACTGGTTACAAACGCACACCCTTTTAGATACCATCGAAGAATTTAAGTTTGATGCCTGTATCGGTGGTGCGCGTCGTGACGAAGAGAAAGCCCGCGCCAAAGAGCGTATTTTTTCTGTGCGTGATGAGTTTGGCCAGTGGGATCCCAAGCTGCAACGTCCTGAACTTTGGAATATCTATAACGGCCGTATCCATAAAGGAGAAAACGTAAGGGTATTTCCCATCAGTAACTGGACAGAGCTGGATGTATGGAGCTATATCAAAAAGGAAAAGGTACAGCTGCCTTCCATTTATTTTGCCCACGACAGGGACGTGCTGGTACACGAAGGTCAGTTGATTGCGGTTTCCGACTTCATTACTATCGATGAGGGTGACATAATCGTTAACAAGCGCGTTCGTTATCGTACCGTTGGTGATATGACCTGTACGGCAGCTGTGGAATCCAGCGCTGCTACGCTTGATGAAGTGGTAAACGAAATCATGGCCACCCGTATATCAGAACGTGGTGAAACCCGTATTGACGACCGTGTTACAGAAGCCGCGATGGAGGACAGGAAGAAGGGGGGGTATTTTTAGGGGTGGTTGATAAGTTGACAGGGTGAAAGGTTGAGAGGTTAATAAGGGGAAACTGTGACAGGGAGAGGGTTGTACAGGTTTATATCAGCAGATAATAGTCCTTTTGAACCTTTAAACTTGTTAACTTATAAACTAAAAGAAAATGTCTTATCAGAGTTTTGAAGATTTAGAAGTCTGGAAGAAGGCAAGAGTATTAAAAAAAGAAGTTTCTATTCTTGTAAAAAGTTTCCCCGACGACGAAAAGTACCGATTGGTTGATCAATTGAAACGTAGTACAAGATCAATCGGCACTCAAATCTCAGAAGGCCATGGCAGACAAACCTATCCCGATCGTATCCGGTTTTGTGTTATAGCAAGAGGCTCTTTAAGTGAAACGTTAAATCATTTGATTGATGCATTAGACGAAGACTTCATTTCAGAAGAGCAAATGCAATTATTTCGAAATAAAATTACAGATGTTGAAAAGGTATTAAATGGGTACATCTCCTATCTTGAACGAAAGTCAAAAGAGAAGTGACCCCTGTTAACCTTTCAACTTATAAACATATCAACTTAAAATGGACATTCTCAGATTCATAACCGCGGGCAGTGTAGACGACGGTAAAAGCACATTAATAGGCCGCTTATTATACGATAGCAAAAGCATCCTGGTAGATCAGCTGGAGGCTTTGGAAAAGCAATCCAAAAACAAAAATGCCGATGGTATTGACCTGGCATTATTGACAGATGGCTTACGTGCAGAAAGAGAGCAGGGGATTACTATTGATGTAGCTTATCGCTATTTTAACACACCTAAAAGGAAGTTTATTATTGCTGATGCTCCCGGGCATGTGCAGTACACCCGTAATATGATCACCGGGGCGTCCAACTCCAGCCTGATCATTATTCTCATAGATGCGCGTGCTGGTGTTATTGAGCAAACCCGTCGGCATTCTATCATTGCCTCTTTGTTGAAAATGCCGCATGTAGTGGTAGCGATCAATAAAATGGACCTGGTGGATTTTTCGGAAGCCCGCTATAATGAAATTAAAGCCGATTATGAAAAAGTGGCTTCGCAACTCGGTTTAAGCAATGTCACCTATATACCTATCGCTGCTTTACACGGCGATAATATAGTAGAACCTTCGGCTAATATGAGCTGGTTTGCAGGTCAGCCTTTATTGCAGTTCCTTGAAGAAGTAGAGGTTTCAGAAGATATCAATCATTCGGATCCCCGCTTCCAGGTGCAGTATGTAATACGTCCTCAAACAAAAGAATTGCACGACTACAGGGGCTACGCAGGCCAGGTGGTAAGCGGCGTTTACAAAAAAGGTGATAAGATTACGGTGCTGCCTGCAGGTATTGAAACCACACTTGCAAAAATAGAAATTGCCGGAGAAGAGGTAGAAGAAGCCTTTGCACCACAAGCCGTGGTATTGCATTTGGCTGACGATATAGATGTAAGTCGTGGCGATACTTTTGTTCGCAGCGACAACCAGCCAAAAACCGAAAGCGAAATAGAAGTGATCCTTTGCTGGCTGGACAATAAGCCATTGGTACAGGGCAATAAATATTTCTTACAGCATAAGGGCCGTTTATTACGTACCATTATAAAAGAAATCGAATATAAGCTGGACGTGAATACCCTGGAGCATACGGAGGTTACCGATAATGTGAAACTGAATGAGGTGGTAAAAGCTAAAATTAAAACAGCCCAGCCTTTGGTATACGACCCGTTTGATAAGATCAGCGACTACGGGAATGCGATATTGGTGGATGAAACCAGCAATAGCACTGTAGCTGCTGTTTTATTATCCTAAAAAAGCACTCTGAACTGATGATCCTCTCTCATTATACAACAAGCCATTTAAACCCGCCGCAGGCAGGAATAGGGTCAGTGGTACTGGCAGCAGCCGGT
>JBCNOR010000302.1:0-6439 GCA_039593785.1 Niabella sp.
GCAATATTCAATCACTTTAATTAATACAAAAATATGAAAATTAAGGATTGCCCCGCCATGCGCGTTTGGGTGCAATTAATTATCAAATATTTATTGGTAATGAAGCTTGCCATATTTATTATTCTTCTAACGTCAACCCAGGCAATTGCGATCAAAACATTTTCCCAGGAGAAAATAAATTTGAAGCAGGCAAACATTTCCATTTTAGCAGTTTTAACAGGCATCGAATCACGCTATGATTACCGGTTTGTGTATAGCGACAGCGTGGCATTAAGCAGGCAGAAAATTGACGTATTTGCCAGGAATGCAAGCATTGATGAGGTAATGCAACAGATCTTAAAGACAACCAGCTTTTCTTACAAAAAAATGAAAAAAGGATTGATTGTTATTACCGGGGATAGCCAGGATATTGTGGCAGAGCTTCCTGTGAAAGGAGTGGTTGTTGACCAGAACGGGCAGCCGGTAGCCGGGGCCAATATTATTGAAAAAGGAACTATAAATGGCACTGTTACCTCAGACGATGGCAGCTTCCAGATTAATGTGAAAGACCAGCAATCTGTACTTATTATTTCGGTAGTGGGTTTTAAGACCAAGGAAATAGCCGTTGCCGCTATTGGCGCTGGTATTGTGCTGGAGAAGGAAGAAGGAAAACTGGATGAAGTAGTGGTGGTAGGTTATGGTACGCAACGAAAATCGGATGTTACGGGTTCTATCACTTCTATCAATGAAAAATCATTGCGGGAGGTACCTGCCGCCAACCTCTCGCAGGCATTGCAGGGCAGGGGAGCCGGTATCGATATTCAGAAGGGAGGCGGTAACAGTAAGCCGGGTGCCTCTCCCGTAATACGTATCAGGGGTGTACGTTCCATTAGTGCAGATAACGGCCCGTTGTTCGTTGTAGACGGCATTCCGTTCAATGGCAATATCAACGATCTCAATCCGGATGATATCGTGTCCCTGGAAGTACTTAAGGATGCTTCTGCAACGGCTATTTATGGATCGAGAGGCGCCAACGGTGTGATACTGGTTACCAGCCGCCGTGGACGTAACGGGGAACCGGTTATATCGTATGCCGGGTATACCGGCTATGTAAAGAATTTAGGCAAGATTGAAGTGATGGATGGTGCAGAGTTTGCCCTGCTTAAGAAATGGGCGGCTTATAACGGAAACTTCCTCAGCAACGGTAGCAGGAAATATACAGGGATTGATGATCCGGCTATTATAACAGATGGTGTTTTTGCTCCGCAGGAAATAGAATCTATGAATATGGGGCGTTCCACCGACTGGCAGGACCTTATTTATAAAACGGGCATCAACACTGATCATCAATTAAGTGTATCGGGAGGTTCGGCTAAAACCCAGTATGCGCTCTCAACCGGCTATCACAATGAAACAGGTATCTATCCCGGGCAGTCTTTCGAACGTTTCTCCGTAAGATTGAACCTGGATCAACAGCTGGGAAAATCGGTGAAGGTAGGACTGAGCTCGTTAAATAATTATAGTATCACCAAAGGCGAAAATGCCAATCCTATGGGACAGGTTTTAAGAGCCAGCCCTTTGGCTACGCCTTATGATGAGAACGGCAATTTATGGGGATTTGTTCCCGGTAGTGCCAACCAGGTATGGAACCCGCTTGGAGATTTTGTAGAAGGTGCCAAAGTGGAAAATCGTAAGAGAACCGGTACGTTTACTACACTTTACATGGACATCAACCTGGCAAAAGGATTAAAATACAGGTTTAATGCCGGTGCTGAAATACGTTCTGATATCTACGGTAACTATTATGCCAGCGCTACATCTAACAACCTGGGAGGTCTTTCAACATCGAGGAACCGTACCGAATTTTCTACCAATTATACATTGGAAAACATTCTTACTTACAACAGGACATTTGCAGAAAAGCACAGGATTGACTTTACGGGGTTGTTCAGTATGCAGGAGTCCCAGGGACAAACCAATCAATTTGATAATAATGATATTGTTGCTGATGCGCTCTGGTACTACAACCCGGCATTTGGTGCTAATCTGCGGGGTGTTGGTAGTTACGCCAAATGGAATATAGTATCTGTTATGGGACGTGCTAACTACGCGTTTAAGAATAAATACCTGGCTACGCTAACCGTGCGTTCAGATGGGTCTTCAAGACTGGCGCCCGGTAACCAGTTCCAGGCATTCCCTTCGGGTGTGTTGGCATGGAACCTGGCACAGGAAGATTTTATCCGTCATACAGGTATATTCTCCAACCTTAAACTAAGAGTGAGCTATGGGAAAGTAGGCAATACGGCAATTGATCCCTATCAAACCCTGGGCGCCTTATCGGGAGCTGTGTACAATTACGGCGATCAGATGACAACGGGTGTTTATCTCTCGGATGTTCCCAATCCAAATTTAACATGGGAGTATACCGCCAGTACCAACCTGGGGCTTGACTTTGGACTGTTTAATAACAGGATATCCGGCTCCATTGAATTTTATAAGCAGGCTACCAGCTCTCTGTTGTTGCCTCAAAGTTTGCCGCCTACCTCCGGCATTCCCAATGCTATTGTAACCAATGTGGGTAAAACGGAAAACAGAGGGATAGAAATACAATTGGCTACCGTGAATCTGGCTGGTGACGGCAGGGATAAAGTAAGCTGGACTTCAGATATCAACTTCTTTTTGAACAGGGGGAAGATAACACAGCTTCAGGAGGGCGTTACCATGGACATTACCAATAGCAGGTTTGTTGGGTATCCGATAGGTACCATCTTCGACTATAAAAAAATCGGTATCTGGCAGAATACATCGGCAGATTCGGCACTTGCTAAAAGCTTGGGGCTCTCACTTTCGGGAACCGGATCTGTAATTGGAAACATTAAAGTAGAAGATGTAAATGGCGATAATAAGATCAATGCAAGTGACAGGATCATATTAGGCTCAAGTCAGCCTAAGTGGTCTGCGGGTTTTACCAACAGGTTAGCGTATAAGGGATTTGACCTTACAGTTGTTGCATTTGGCCGTTTCGGAAGTACGATTACCAGCCGCATGCATAACAGTGGCTTTGCCAATACCTTCCAGGGTAATTATAATAACCTCAGTGTAAATTACTGGACGCCTACCAATGGCGAGAACTTTTGGCCCAAACCAAATGCGGCATCAACGAACACGCCTAACAACTCAACATTAGGTTACTTCGATGGTACTTTTGTTAAAATACGTAGCCTGACCCTCGGTTATAATCTGCCCGCTTCATTTTTAAATCTTAGGTCAGCGCGGGTGTATGTTACAGCGAATGATGCTTTTATTCTCTTTTCCAAATATCGGAATGTATATAAAGGCATTGATCCCGAAGCCATCAATGCAGGCAACAACCGCGGCGAGATTAATGTGGATACGCCTGCTACTTATTCAATTCTTTTTGGTTTGAACATTACATTGTAATTAATTCAAATGAACGGTAATTCTACAATACCAGATTTTACAACGGCTTATTCCTTTAAGAAGCCACAATTTATTATAAACATGAAAAAGAAATACTCTTGCTTGTTTAGCCTCTTGTCGATCCTCCTTATTTCAGCATGTAATAAACAATTGAGGGAGGAACCACACTCAATACTTACACCTGAATTCTTTGCTACCACACAGGGCTTTCAACGCGGACTGGATGCAGCTTATGCCGGAACCAGGAACCTGTGGGGAACCCAGAATCTTTTTACCATGACCGTAATAGGAACGGACGAGTTTTATACCGGTAAAGATGGTAACAATGATATCAATAAGTATAACAGCAACTATAATACTTCCAACGGAACAGTAGCTGCAATATGGAAAGAATGTTACACCAACATCAATACCTGTAACGGGGTTATCGAATATGCCCCTAAAGTAACCGGGCTTTCAGATGAGCAGAAAGGAAGGATTGTAGCTGAAGCAAAATTCCTACGGGCTAATTTTTATTTTTTACTGGTGCAGTTTTGGGGAGACGTAACCCTGAATCGTAATTTTCAGACGGCTCCGGTCACTTCAGCAACCCGTACGCCCATGGCAGAAGTATATGATTTCATTATCCAGGACCTGAATGATGCAATTGCTGAACCAGCACTCCCTGTAAGCCCCAGATCAACCGGCGTTTTGCCGGGCAAAGCAACCAGAACGGCGGCCTGGCATGTATTGGCTAAAGTATACCTGGCCAGGGCAGGTTCCTCCGCAAAGAAAGCCGATGATTATAAAAACGCATATATCAATGCCATGGAGGTGATCAATAAAAGCGGGCTCGCACTTTTGCCTGATTTTGCACAAGTGTTTGCAGAAGGCAATGAAGCCAGCAATGAAGTGATATGGACGGTGCAACATACATCAAACCTGGCCTATAACGGTCCAAACAACAGCGGAGGTTCTGATAATGTGCTTAACCATATGTGGGTTCCTAAATATGAAGATGTAGGTGGTATGAAAAGAGATGTATTATACGGGCGGCCCTATATACGCTGTGTGCCTACACCGTGGTTAACAGAAGTAGCATTTGGAGAACGTGTAAACGATACCAGGTATAACAAAACCTTTCAAACCGTTTGGTATAGTAACAACGCGGCCTCTATACCCAAATGGACCGCACCGCTTCCCCCGGGCGCTCCGGCAGGAGCTGTAGTGGGTCAGCCCAAATTCTCGGTGGGCGATACAGCTATCTATATGCCGGGTAAACCGGCTACCGCTGCACAAATTGCTGCTTCCAGGTACTTGCTGATGCCTCCCAATAACTATAATATCAGTTTAAGTCCCTATATGAAAAAATATAATGATACTAAAAGGGCTGATATGAACTATCCTTCAATAAGACCGGTAATAGTATACCGGCTGGCGGAAACCTACCTGATAGCAGCTGAAGCCGCTTTTATGGGTGGCGCCGGTGCAACAGACGCACTTCAAAATATCAATATAGTAAGAAGACGGGCCGCTTACCCAAATGCAAATCCGGCTGTAATGGATGTTGCCTCAATACCTTCTATTGATTTTATTTTGGAAGAGCGTAGCCGCGAGCTATGTGGTGAATTAACCAGGTGGCTGGACCTTGTGAGAACGAATAAATTAATTGACCGGGTTAAAACAAAAAATTACAATCCTGAAGCAGCGGCGAATATCAAGGAATTCCATGTATTACGACCCATTCCGCAAGCTCAAATTGATGCCGTTACTACCGGTCAGCCCTATCCTCAGAACCCGGGTTGGTAATAGATTTGAAGAATAATTCCTGGAGACTGCCAGGCGCCGGTAAACAAAGGTCGTTGCCCTGGTGATCCTGTAGTGTCCGTCTTCTGATGTATCGGCTCCTTAATCTTATGTTTAAACGCTGAACTACTTTCCTTTGGCTTAACAATGATTGCTTAACTAAAAATGCTTTTATGAAACCGCAATTACTCAAAATGCACACTGAGCCCTACAGCTCCTTTAGTTTTAGAAATGATTCGGTACCCCACGTCAACAACCGCTGGCATCTTCATGCCGAGCTTGAATTGATCTATTTTAAAAACGGTGAAGGGACACAGTTTATCGGTGACAATATCTCCAACTTTAAAAGTGGAGATGTTGTGTTGGTAGGCCCCAACCTGCCGCATTACTGGC
This sequence comes from Niabella sp., assembly GCA_039593785.1. Lineage (GTDB taxonomy): Bacteria > Bacteroidota > Bacteroidia > Chitinophagales > Chitinophagaceae > Niabella. The sequence goes on from JBCNOR010000302.1 coordinate 5,599, forward strand.
GTTTCTCCGATTCTTTTTTTGAAGAGAATGCTAACCAGGTTAATGTATTTGTAGCTCATTTTCCCCAAAACTTTTTGGGCAGCCATTTTTTAGACCTGCCCGAGAATATTGAAATAAAAGCAGTTTTTGAACGCTCCAAACGAGGGCTTCAGATTGCAGGTAAAGCACGAGGTCGTGTTGCGGATATCCTGGAGCGGCTATCTTGTGCCGAAGGAAGTCAGCGTATACTATTGATGATTGAGGCCTTAACGATTATTTCATCAGAACCCCACTGTATGGAACTGTCTTCTGTAGGTTTCAGACCCAGCGACTATTCTGACGAAAATGAAAGGTTGCAAGCCATCTTTGACTACTCCAATAAGAATTTTAAACACAGGATAGCTTTGGAGGAAATTGCTGAAATAGCCAATATCAGTCCTAATTCCTTTTGCAGGTATTTTAAAGCAAGAACCGGTAAAACCTATTCCCAGTATCTCATAGAGCTAAGGGTAGGATATGCCTGCAGGTTGCTGATTGAGACGAATACCTGCCTGAAGCGCTTGTGCTTCGAAAGCGGGTTTAACAACTTCTCCAGCTTTCATAAATATTTCAAGATCATCACGGGTCGTAGTCCTTTAATGTATCAAAAAGAATACACGACGTAAGTAGGGTTATGTGAGCACGAACCAACTGACAATACGCGGGTTTGAAACAACAGAGATAAAAGAGGAATACCTATATTTGATAAACGGTTGGTGCCAAAGTCTTGCGAATGAAGAAAAAAGTCCTTGAATGGGTGGTTGATGTGGCTGAAAATGATTCTCATGAATCGTTTGAGCAGCTATATGCCTATTTTTCTTCA
>JBCNOR010000303.1:0-6436 GCA_039593785.1 Niabella sp.
AGTACATCTATTAATAAACTAAAATCTTGTAAAGAGAAAGAACTATATTTCATAATACCCTGTACAGCTAAAAGTAAAACAAGACCGATCACACACATATAGTTAACGCTTTCTTCATTCTTTTTTGCTTCTTTGGATAACGAGCCGGCAGGCTATCTTAAAATCAACTTCGGCAGTGCACAAACAGAATCGAAGCTGGACAATGCTTTGGAGATTGAAAGGATATATGTTCTGAAAGATTGCCAGGGCTTACACATTGGTCAGCAATTGATGCAGCAGGCATTTGATATTGCTAAAGATAGGAACTTGAATACGGTCTGGCTCGGCGTTTGGGAGCATAACCATAAAGCTATCCGCTTTTATGAGCAATACGGCTTCACGGTATTCGACAAGCATATATTTCGCCTTGGCGACGATGAGCAAACAGACCTGATGATGAAGCTTGTTCTGGATTAATATCTGTAACTTTAATGAAACACATTTGTTATTAACTCACAAAAATAGTAGCTATGAATCTTCCTAACGGACATCAAGGTGTAATGCCTTACCTGATCCTCAATGGCGCATCTAAGTTTATTGATTTTGTAACAAAAGTATTTGGTGCAGAAGTGGTGTTCCGGCAGGCCGATGGCGAAAGAAAAGATGCCATTATGCATGCCGAAGTAAACATCAATGGAAGCACCGTTATGTTTGCAGATAGCACCAATCAATGGGAAGTGCAGGTGGCGGGTCTTTTTGTTTATGTGGAAAATGCCGATGAAACCTTTGCCAGGGCTATGGCTGCAGGTGCGGATGTTGTGCTGGAGTTGGCAGATAAAGAATACGGCCGTAGCGGCGGTATAAAAGACCCTACAGGCAATACCTGGTGGATTACCAGCATCAGCTGATGAAATGTCGATTTTCTCCCTTGTCCTATTCCTCATTCCCGTGGAGGAAATGTAATGCTATAGTATTCAATGGCCGACAATTAATAATAACGACGTATCTTTGAAGCATAAATTTCGACCCTGATGAAGAAGATACTCGTAACCGGCGGATGTGGATACATTGGCAGTCACACAATAGTTGATCTTATAGATAATGGTTTTGAAGTCGTATCGATAGATAACCTTTCCAGAGGCTTCCAGCAAACCCTGAATGGTGTTGGCGCTATCGTGGGCAAACCTGTAAAAAACTATACCGTAGATCTTTGCCACCTGGAAGATGTACGGGCCGTATTTGAAGAAAATCAGGACATTGCAGGCATTATTCATTTTGCTGCTTACAAATCAGTACCCGAATCAGTAAGCAAACCACTGGAATATTTCCGCAACAATATCACTTCGCTGCTCAATATATTGCAATGTGCACGTGAGTTTGATGTCGATAATTTTGTATTCTCTTCCTCATGCTCAGTATACGGCAACGCCGATAACCTTCCCGTTACCGAGCAGGAGCCTTTAAAAGAAGCGCAATCGCCCTATGCACGCACAAAACAGATGGGCGAAGAAATATGCGCTGATTTCGTAAAAGCCAACCCCGGCTTTAAAGTAATATTACTTCGTTATTTCAATCCGGTTGGAGCACATCCTTCGTCACTTATCGGTGAGCTCAATGAAGCACCGGAAAACCTTGTCCCTGTCATAACGCAGACTGCTATCGGCAAACGCAATAGCATGACGGTATTTGGCAGTGATTATGATACCCGCGACGGTTCCTGCATCCGCGACTACATTCATGTAATGGATATAGCCAATGCACACACCAAAGCAATCATCAAATCCATTGCCAACGAATTGAAATCCAATTGCGAAATATTTAACCTCGGTACCGGCAATGGCGTAAGTGTATTGGAGCTGATCACCACTTTTGAAAAAGTATCCGGCGTTAAGCTGAACTATACAGTTGGTGGCCGTCGTGACGGCGATGTCATTGCAGTATATGCCGATAACGAGAAAGCTAAATCTGACCTGGGCTGGACACCGGCATACGACATAGATGCCATGATGGATACTGCCTGGAAGTGGGAGCAGCAGCTTGCCAAAACTGCCCAGAAAGTAATGTTAAACTGAAAAGATGAGCGCCGGAAGTAAGGCCGTTATCCTATTCGATGGTGTCTGCAATCTTTGCAATACCACCGTTCAAATGGTCATCAAAAATGATCCCAGGGCTTACTTCTCTTTTGCCTCATTACAATCAGATGCCGGTAAAGTGCTATTACACCAACATCATATCCCTTTTGCTACTGAGCCGGAAAGCCTTGTTCTTATTGAAAAAGACAAGATATGGAAATATTCTTCAGCCGCTTTACGCATAGCTAAACAGCTTAGAAGCTGGCATCGGTTTTTATACCCCCTTATTTTTATACCCGCCTTTTTACGGGATGCTATTTACAAGTTTATCGCCCGCAACCGTTACCGCTGGTGGGGCAAACAGGAAAGCTGCTGGCTGCCCACTCCGGAATTGAAATCACGCTTTTTATAAGCCTGAAGGACGAAATTTAATGATCACAGGGTGAAGCCCACTAGTGTTCGAAACCTTGTTCTCTCTATACCCCCTGTTATAAATGTGCTATAAAACCTCTCCTCGGTCCTCTCCGGAGGAGAGGATGTCATGAGTAAAGTAGGTTTTCCTATGCCTTAAAGATGATACCACTATTACTAACACACATGTCCCCCCTCCCCATTTGGAGAGGGCTGGGGTGGGGTTACAAAATTCAATAACACTGAATACACCTTGAGAGCATTCTGCCTCAAAATTGCGGGATCCCTCAAGCAATAGACACTAAAACTGACGATAGTCCTTTGTCGCATTTACCCCCTTAAATTGGCACCATATCCCCTCTTCGAAGTTGGGCAGTCGCTCTACCTTTATCATAGCATTTTTACCACAACATTTTTGATCAAAAGCAGGTTATCTTTTTAATAAAAAACAACTAAAAAATCTTTCTTATGGAAGCTACAATATCCAGAAAAGCCGCTGCTGAAGCTTTTATCGTTTTGTATGATTTTCATACCAAACTTTACCACAACGTGCTCGTAGATATTTCCGATGCCGATGCACAAAAACGATTGGACAGCAAAGCCAATCACATTGCCTGGATCGCAGGAAGCCTGGTACAGGAACGTTACGAACTGGCAAAAGCTTTAGGTGTCACCGGCTTTAGTCAAACCACCGACGAGCTTTTCCGTGACCATAAAGGGATACAGGATGGCGTGGCATACCCATCATTGGCTGAGTACAAGAAAGACTGGGATCAAATTTCTCCGGTGTTAAAGGATGCATTGATCAATCTTAACGAGGAACAATGGAATGGCCCTGATCCCTATAACATGCCCGGCGGTAACTATTCTTTATTTGATGTATTTACATTTTGTATGGACCGCGAATCATATTGTATCGGTCAAATCGGCCTGTGGCGCAGGTTGTTAGGTTATGATGCTATGCGGTACGACTAATAATTTTTCCCAAATAAAATTGCTATGAGCAAAGACACTGGTTACGATCTGCTGAAACCATTTGTAGGCAAATGGCATACTTCGGGTATCATGAAGAGTGGCAAAGACACACTGAAAATATCCGGCACCGATACCTATGAATGGCTACCGGGCAATTATTTTTTATTGCATAAAGTGGCGGTACAAATTGGTGAGGAGATCAATGAATCCCTTGAAATTATCGGTTATGATGCCCTGACAGAAACGTACCCAATGCAGTATTTTGACCATAAAGGTAATACCGGTACCATGCTGGCCAGCTATCTCGACGGGCATTGGACCTTTCTTGGCGACACCTTACGCTTTACAGGTAAATTCAGCAAAAGCAACAATGTATTATCAGGTATATGGGAACAAAAGAATGAAGAGGGAGAATGGATACATCTCATGGATATTTCCCTGGAGCGTGCGTAGGGACGGTAAGAACAGAAATGTTCCACACTGGCAGGTATACAATTATGACAGAATATTTCTGTCACACAATAAATTTCAACGTATGACAATCGATATGGCAAGTAGCTATAAACAGCCCGAATCCCTTGATGAAACAATAGCATCCCTGATGAAGATCATCCGGTCTTTCAATGGGAAAGACATAAATACAGTGCCCTTTAAAGGCAGCTGGACCGCAGCGCAAGTAGCGGATCACATCACAAAGTCCAATTTATCAATTGCAAAAGCTTTGGCATTAGAAGGAAAGCCTGTTGATCGCCGGCCTAATGAGCGCGCTTCCGAACTGAAAGACACTTTTCTTGACTTTTCTGCCAAAATGCAGGCGCCGGATTTCATTTTACCGGATCAGGAGATTTATCATAAAGAAACATTGATCAATACTTTGGAGCTGTCGGTAAACAGGATAAAGGAAGCTATCAGTAAGACCAATCTTGCAGAAAGTATTGCCCATCCTGCTTTTGGCGAAATTACCAAGTTAGAGTTATTATACTTTGTCGAGTACCATACGCAAAGGCATATTCATCAACTTAAAAATATATACTCGATAGTAAACCAAAAACAATATGGTTTTTTGTCCTTTTTATTCCAATCCTCTTTTTTGTTCATGATGTAAAATGAGATAGTGTCCGCTCAAGTTGTTTACCGCTATAAAAAGAGCGTTCGCCGTAATTGTTGGTCATCCTGCCTAAATGGATTTTCGTTGGGGATTATCAGGGGATATTTTTGTAAGACATTATTCCAATAAATCACTCTTTTATGACCGGTCAATTTCTAAATGGCAAAAATGTTGCTGTAATCGGCGGCGATCCGGGCAATTTACTTCTTGCACGATTGCTACAAATGCGGGGTGCTCATGTTCAGGTATACGAACAGGGAGATGTTTCTCCGAACTTAAAAGTTTATGATAAAGACGCCAGGCTGATTGTAAATATCCTGCCGGGCGAAGCAGGTGCCAGCCACCTGTGCAATGCATGGTCGCAGGTACTGGGCTCCGGCACAGTAATGTCGGATCTCAGGTTTCTTTCCTCAGGATATAAATTCGGGCATTACGAACTGACATTCGAAGGCCATGAACACCGCAATGCCGACATGGTAGTAGGTACAGATGGCATCTATCCTTATTTACAATATTATGGCAATACCCAGGTAACAGGTAACTCCGGTTTTGCTTTAATACAGGGAGAAATACCTAATGCCGATCATCTCGGGATTGTTGATCTGCTGGACCAGGGCATTATACTGGTTTTAGGTGACGGACGATTGGTGAGCTTAAAGCAAAAAAGCGATGGCAGCCTGCTGGTATATTGTGCTATTTATTATAGCCATAATAACGCCGGACTTACTATTGGCGCCAATTCCGATGATGCTATCCGTCAGTTGCTTAAAACTTTTTATGCCGGCTGGCATCATGTCTATCATGAAGTATTTGCTATGGCTACGAATTTCGCTTCCTGGTTTGTACAGGACACATTTAGCGAAAGCAGAACAGAACCTTTGCTGGAAATGGCAATATGATGTATTGTCATACTATTCGCTTATCCCTTATAGGGTAGAATAGTGTTAGGCTTCTCTGGTAATTTGGTTTTTATGAAATTAATGAGCATTGAAAACTCTTCAATGCTCATATCTTTTTCATCCAGAGTAACCATGCAGAGATCAGCTCTGTTAAATAAAAGGAGATATTGTTTATGGATTTTATAGTTTTTCAAAAAACTCCAACGCATTTCCTCAATTAGCTCGTTGTCACGATATAAAATAGAGTCATTATTTACTCTGACAGATACTTTGGAGTCGGTATAATTGGTTAGGCTTTGAAGGAAACTTCTTTTTGCTTTCCATAAACTATGCCAGTAAACTGCTGAAAAGAAAATCAGACCTAATCCTATAGTATACTGAAGCTTAAGTTGTAAAGGGTTGTACCTGTTGGTGTATTAACGGTGATTTTTTCTGGCTCAGATAATATTCCTGTTATTAAGAAGCCAAGTCCTACCAAAAAAGAAGTCGTAATGAAGGTATAATTCTTGCTATAGATAACGTTCAATGCTGCTCTGTTTTTATCAAGCCTTTTTTGCAGGGTACTGGTAAATTCGATTTCTAAATTCATATGGTTCAAAAGTAGATTTTTTTATACCAATTGATGCGTCTGTTTGATAATACCCATTACAAAAACACTTTGTAAATGTCCCATGTTTTCAATCTGGCTTAATTTATTGACATGGAAATCGTAATAGGCATCCATATTTTCTGCAACTACTTTCAGCATAAAGTCAAATTCTCCGCTGATATTATAACACTCTATCACTTCACGTAGCTCATGTATGGTCTTAATGAATTTAGCCCCTGATCTTTTGTTATGCTCTTTTAAAGATACATAGCAAATAACCATTAAGCCCTTTTTTACTTTGGTATGATCTACTAAGGCTACTTCCTGATACTTCTCGGCGCGGCCGACGTTGATGCGCTTCACCAGCGCCAGCGTTTCCGCATCCTGTTTCACCGGCGCAATA
>JBCNOR010000304.1:0-6428 GCA_039593785.1 Niabella sp.
CAGTATAGGGAGATTTTGTGAACCTGGCCACCCTGTGCGATGGTCATCGGCGTACCATCGGTGCTGGTGCGCTCCGGAAAGCGGCTGCTGTAGGGCATTCCGGAGGTTTCTTGAAAAAAGTTGAGAATAGATTTTGCAAAATTCAAAAATTACCTATTTTTGCAATCCCAATTTGCGATTGAGGTTCAATTTGTGAAAAGGGAAATACTCCTCCTTAGCTCAGTTGGTTAGAGCATCTGACTGTTAATCAGAGGGTCGCTGGTTCAAGTCCAGCAGGGGGAGCGAAAAAGGAAAGGCTTGCAGTGATGCAGGCCTTTTTATTTGCTAAATAACTTCCTTCTTGTCGCTTTTTGATATTTCTTACCTTTGCGTTGTGAGTTCCCCATCTCAATACCCTATCATAAACTATGAATTAAATTACTCCAATGTTATGAATGAAAAGATTGAACGAATTGTAGAAATCATAAAAGATTATAGAAGAGAAGACATAAGTTGGTTATACACTACAGAAGCAAATGCCGGACATGTCACACGATGGATAACACAATTTGATGAAGATGATAGAGAATTTGTATTATCTGAGTTTCTTCACCTATTACCTCAAAGTTATCTAACAAAAGAAAATACGTTAAATATTCTTGGGAACTTATTTGAAAAACTAAGAGAAGATTTCAAATATGAAAGTGTTCAAGATTTTTTAAAACATACTAAGTTTTTAGATTGTCAAGAAGAAGGGAAAAGTCAAAAGGTGTTTTTAAGTTTGATAAATGATATCCTCCAATCGCAGTATGAATTTTCACTTTCCAGATGCGGTGAGGAAGTGGTTGAAAATTGGATTTATATTGATGATGTTTTGGCATCTGGAGGAACATTCAGAAATGATTTGTTAAATGAAATCAATAACTTTAATAGAGATGATTTTAAAAAGTCGGGTATTAAAGTAATTTCAGTATTTGTGATCTTGCATTCTTGGGCTCTACAGAATGTTAAATTTATGTTGTCACAAAAACTTGATTTTAAAGTAGAAGATTGGTTAAAGTTTTATCTTGTTTCAAAGGTAGATAATTATCCCCGTATAGGGTTCTATAATCAAAATCCTAGCTTTAATAACCTTTATCCAATAAAGAGTGAATTAGGTGAAGAAGTATTAACTTTTGTTGAAAATGCATTCGTTAGAGATTATGATATGAGAAACGGTGGATTTGCCTTTAGAGATCCATCTTTTCCTCGAGAGGAAAAGTTTTTCTCGAATGGGGAAAATAGAATCAGATATGAAAATATTATGATGAAAAAAGGGTTCGATATAATGAAATCAATTGAAAATCCTTCCGCAATAAGTTTACGTCCATTGGGAATGACCCCTCCTTCTTATAAGACACTTGGAACAGGGACTCATTTTTTTACTTGGAGAAACGTTTCAAACACTTGTCCAATTGTTTTTTGGTGGGGTGCCAATGGGTGGTATCCATTATTTCCTGTAAAAAATAGAGGACATGTATAATATGTTACTCAGTATAAGAAAATATAAGAAAGCAGAATGTATTACCTTTAAAAGTACCAAAGGAAAGTATGGGGGGCTATCGAATATGGCTCCTGGTTATCCGGTCTATATTCATGGTGTTTATATTAGAACAGTTGAGGCTCTGTATCAAGCGTTAAGATTTCCCAATAATCCACAAATACAAAGACAGATAATTAACTACTCAAGCCCGATTTCTGCTAAGGCATTTGCTAGAACGCAAATTGACAAGACGAGGAATGACTGGGATAAACAGAGATTTAAAATAATGAAGTTCTGTCTTGAGTTGAAGTATTTTTATAATAAAAAGCAATTTTCTGAAACATTACTATCAACATTGAGTTATCCAATAGTTGAATATACAGATAAAGACAAAGTATGGGGGGCGACTGATGAAGGTGATTATTACTCTGGGACCAATGCGCTCGGACGCCTACTGATGGAGCTGCGAGATAATGTAGTGAAAGACCGGTTTGAATTAACCTTACCTCAAATCGATGGTTTTGTTTTTTTAGAAAAAGAAATAAATTATGATAGTATAAGCTTCTCTTCTAATAACTTAATCTAGATACTTAATTTATAAAACATTGACTTTCAGGTAATTATTACAATTTTGTAGATTGTAAAAATATATAAAATCAAATACTACTTGGTTAGATAATTGTCCCGTTAGGGGAGCTTAAATATCAACAACAAAAAAGGTCGCGTCAGCGGCCTTTTTGTTGTTGCCAGCAATTTGCCAACGAGTGGTAAAAGAGCTTATGTGTAAAGAAAAATATCGTTCACTGTTTTCATCACTAATTAATTTAGTTACTCCTACTCTTTTAAATGCGCAACCATTCCCGAAATGAAAGCATTTTTGACAGGATCTAAAATTGTATAAAATACATTTATTAAATTCGGTCAATGAGACTGAGCTGTCCGCAGAACGAAATCAACACTTTGATAGGGATAAGATAGTTCGTAAGGGATTTTTACTTACGGTTTCCAGGGCATTCAAGATAGCATCTTATAATTCAAAATATAATAAAATGTACCTCAAACAATTAACCATTGCTTTAGCCATTATGTTATTGGGTGGAGCCGGCTATCTACAAGCCCAGACCGCCCCATTGGAAGACTTTAAACCGTCTTCTTTTAACCAGCCCTTTCAGCAATATCCACAGGTAAATTCCCAGGGGTATGCAAGATTTAGAATATATGCACCAAATGCTGATAGCGTTCGGGTTAGTCTTGGTCTTGGTGGCCAGGGCGGAACAAAACTAACCAAAGTAGATAGCGGGTATTTTATAGGCACCACTGCCGGGCCATTGGATGAAGGATTTCACTATTATCGCATTAATGTAGATGGTGCAACATTTAACGATCCCGGAACAGGATTTTTCTATGGATCACAACGTTGGGAGAGTGGTATTGAAATACCTGCAAAAGACCGGGATTTTTATGCGCTGAAAGATGTGCCACATGGAAATATGCAACAAATATGGTTTCCTTCAAAAAGCACTAATTCCCAACGTACTGCTTTTGTTTATACTCCTCCGGGTTACGAAAACGGCAAAACAAAATACCCGGTATTATACCTGCAGCATGGTTGGGGTGAAAATGAAACCTCATGGGGTGTGCAAGGAAAGGCAAACCTTATCATGGATAATATGATTGCTGAGGGTAGAATAAAACCTTTTATTGTTGTAATGACCTATGGTATGACCAATACTGGTGGTAGACCAGGTGGTCCCCGTCCTCCTGCAAATAACACTCAGCCCGGTGCCAATAATGCTTCGCCTGCTAACCGGCCTGCTGGTGGTCCGGGAGGTCCCGGTGGCTTTGGCAATATTGCTGCTGCTAATGGTTTTCAGGTTGTTTTGCTTGATGAGTTAATACCGTACATTGATGCGCACTTCCGCACAATTGCAAAAAGAGATAGCCGGGCAATGGCAGGTCTTTCGATGGGAGGTGCGGAAACAAAAGGAATAACATTGGCTAAACCAGAAGTTTTTGGATACTGGGGATTATTAAGTGGCGGTAACTACAGTCCAGCAGATTTGGAAGGTAAAATGAAGCCCAGGTTTATATTTATCAGCTATGGTAGCAAAGAAGCAAACGGTGCTAATGGTCTTCCAAAAGTCGAAGCTGATTTAAAAGCTGCTGGCTATAATGTTGCTACTTATATTTCTCCGGGTACAGCTCACGAGTTTCTATCATGGCGACGTAGCCTTTACCAAATGGCTCCTTCATTGTTCAAATAATCTTAAAACAGCTAAAATCTTGCAAATCAGCCAGGATTTGGTTAGATAATTGTCCAGCAGGGGAGCTTGGTTATCAGACATTTAATAGGTCACCGAAGTGACCTATTTTATTTTTTGCCAACAATTTGTCAGCAGCGAGTCGAAGAGCTTATCGTTATCTAATTTAACTTATTTTTTGCGATGGACTTATGTTCAAATTTTTCGGCAGGGGATATTACATGCATTTTTAGGACTATTACTCTTCAAAATAATCATTGTCCAGGCGTTTGATTTCATAGGACCTCTGAACTGAGACGCCAAGATTGTAATCGATCATTAGTTGGGCGAGTTGAACGCCATCAATCAATACAATCGTTGTTTCGTTTTTAGGGGCATAGTTCAATGCGTCCTTTGAAAAAGAAGATGTAGTTATAAAAATTCCCTTTTTTGCTCCTTGACCTGCCAGAGCCCCAACAAACTTGTGCAGCTCCGGCCGGCCAACAACGTTGCCTGCCTGCCACCTTTTTGCTTGAATATAAATAATATCAAGCCCTAATTTATCCTCTTTAATTGTCCCATCAATTCCTTCATCGCCAGTTTTCCCAATCGCCTTTCCGGCGTCCTTTATAGAACCACCATATCCCATCTTTACCAATAACTCTACAACCAAACGCTCAAAGAAAGCTGGGTTTAACCGACGAACTGTGTCGATAAGCTCTTGTGCCAAAGACTGGTGAATGTTCTGGTAGGCTAAATCGATCGTTTCTTCGGGAGTTTGTCTTTCAGTCTGCGAAGATTCAACTTGCCGGGAAACGACTATCCCCTCTTTTCCAATATTTTGAAACTCTAGGAACTCGGGGAATTGCTTTAGCAGGTTGTTGTCTATCTTATTGGGCTTTTTGCTTAAAACTTTCAGTCCGCGATCAGTGATACTCAGCATCCCTCTTTTAGGTGCATCCAATAAACCAGCCTTTTTTAGGTAGGTTCGCGCCCATCCTACACGATTAGCAAAAAGTAAAGACTGGCCACTTGGCAATAGCTCGCTTAGTTCATCGTCTGTCAGTTTGAATTTTTTGCCTAATATGCTTACAACATCTTTAAACACATATTCTTTTTTATCAGACAATAGCTGCAAGAGTGGCAACATTATGGTTTGGTAGTCAGGTATCGGCATACCAAGCAATTTTTAAATCCAGTTTTGTCATCAATTACTTCAATTCGCCTCCGTGTCCTTTAAATCATTTAGTAACTGTCGGAAGTTTCCAAGCCCTGATTCAATGTTGTCAATTATTTCTAATGCCAGCACATCAGGATCAGGCAAGTTGTCCAAATCGGTTAGGCTTTTATCTTTGATCCAGAAAATATCCAAACTGGTTTTGTCTCGGGCTAGAACATCATCATAACTAAATTTACGCCACCTCCCATCAGGATTAGCATCGCTCCAGGTTTCTTTACGTTTATAAATGTTTGATGGATTATAGCATTTGACAAAATCATCCAAATCGGCTTCCGTTAAGGGCTTCTTCTTTAAAGTATGATGCACATTTGTCCGATAATCGTAAATCCAAACCTCTTTGGTAGCATTCTCTTTTCCGCCCCGCTTATTTTTGAAGAACAGCACATTGGCCTTTACGCCCTGGGCATAAAATATTCCAGTAGGTAAACGTAGAATGGTATGCAGCTCAGTGGTCTTAAGTAATTGCTTTCGTATTTCTTCACCCGCGCCACCCTCGAACAAAACATTGTCTGGTAAAACCACTGCTGCTTCCCCATCTATACTCAAAAGCGTTTTGATATGCTGCAGGAAATTTAGTTGCTTGTTGCTGGTGGTCTCCCAAAAGTCCTGACGATTATAGCTCAGGTCTTCTTGTTCCAGTTCGCCTTCTTCGTTGGTTATCGTGATGCTACTTTTCTTTCCAAATGGTGGATTGGCCAACACATAGTGATAAGTTTGTTTAGGTTCCGATATCAATGCATCTCCTGAATCAATTAGTGGTTCCTTGTCAATCTCCCCAATGCCATGCAGATACAAGTTCATCAGGCACATACGTCGTGTACTTGCAACGATCTCATTGCCATGAAAGGTTTGATTCTTTAGAAACTCTTTCTCGTCTTTATCTAACTTGTTGTTTTCTGTGATCCAGTCATAAGCCGCTAAGAAAAAGCCACCTGATCCGCAGGAAGGATCTGCAATTGTTTTTGAAGGTTTGGGCTGAATACATTTCACCATTGTTTTTATAAGCGCTCGTGGGGTAAAGTATTGCCCTGCACCAGATTTTACGTCTTCCGCATTCTTCTCCAACAGCCCTTCATAAATCCGACCTTTAACATCGGCACCAAGCAACATCCAATTCTCTTTCTCTATCATACTGATGACGCGTCGGGACTCTCATTAAATTGTTAACTATCAAGCACAAAACGAAGACGCCGCCTATAATGAGACTTTCCCCAAGACAAGGACAAGCACAAGCAAGCACCTGGCCAGCGCCCCGGCTGAGTGTGTTGACCCATCGGACTTGTCCTTCCTCCTCTTCACTGGTCACCCTCCAACGCTCGCCGGCGCTTCTTGCACGGCGACAATTCGACGCCCCGTAATGGCTGGCATCGGGAAGAAAGTAATGCATGAGCAACCCGTACCATGAAGGCCGCCACCGCACTGTCGACCTGAGCAACTGTGATAGCGA
>JBCNOR010000305.1:0-6389 GCA_039593785.1 Niabella sp.
TAAGCGTCATCTTCTTTATGGGTGTTCCGGGTATATCTGTAGCGAACGCGCAACCGGATACATTACCGGTTGAACGTTCTTTCAAAAAATACAAAAGGGAACTGCGGCAATTTCCTCACCTGGAAATGGTTGAGCTAAAAAGCAGGATCCCTTCCATTATCTACGAGCTAAGGTATGCCAGCCGTAACAATTTCATGCAACGGTTCATGTACCCGGCAGGAACCCATTCAACCTACCTTCGCCAGCCCGCAGCAGATTCATTAGTAAAAGTGCAAGAGGAATTAAGGTTGGAAGGACTGGGTATCAAAGTATTTGATGCTTATCGCCCCTATTCGGTTACCCAGCATTTCTGGGAACTCGTAAAAGATGAGCGATATGTAGCCAACCCTGCCAAAGGAAGCCATCATAACAGGGGTACAGCCATCGATCTTACGTTAGTCGATCTCCGATCAGGAAATGAGTTGGATATGGGTACCGGTTTTGATAACTTTTCCGACACGGCTCACCACAACTTCCGGCACCTGCCCGAAACTGTACTTCAAAATCGCGCAAAGCTAAAAAACATCATGTCTAAATACGGATTTGCGGCACTGTCTACCGAATGGTGGCATTATACTTATCAAAGTCCGGTAAAATTCCCGGTATTAGACATTCCCTTCAAAAAACTTGCAAACAAATAAAATACCATAGGCAGTTCGCCTGCACTTCGAAAGAGCTATCGCCCAATGACCCATTTTAAAACTATACAAGGAGACCATTAAGCAGACTCATGAAAGCCGGTTGTGGTTAGTTCTAAAAATAGTTCCCTGCAGCAAAATCGCCAGCACATAAACCATTACAGCTCCTACCATATTGAGCCAAAGAAAGCCCAGGCTTATTTTTTCATATTCATTCAATATAAAAAGTAATATGATCACTATTTCTGTAATGATGGCTGCAACAAAAACAGCATTTCCCTTTACCCGTTTAGCATAAAAGGCTACCAGGAAAACACCAAGAATGGTTCCATAAAAAAGAGACCCCAAAATATTCACTACTTCTATTAAGCTACTCGTCCAGTTTGAGACAAACATGGCCACTCCTATACAGAACAGGCTCCACACAATAGTATAGATCTGCGAATAAGTATAATCGCCCAACCGGGCTTTGGTAAAATATTTTTTATGGATATCAATAACGGTGCTGGAGGCCAGGGAGTTGACAGCAGCGGCAATACTGCCCCAACTGGCCAGGAAGATGACTGCAATGATCAGCCCTACTAATCCCTGCGGCAGGTAATCGATCACAAATTTCAGGAAGATATAATTGGTGTCATTATCGCTACCGCCATTTTCCTTCACCAGCTGCTTAATATCATTTCTCACCACCATCATGCTATCCTGCAGGTGAGACATTTCATCGAAATAGGCATTGCTACCACTGTTCTGCCGGTACTGCCCCAGCAATACCGCTTTCTTTTCATCAATATGATGAAGGGTTGCCTGCAGCTCAGCAAGCCTGGTTTTATGAACAGAGTTTTCGAGGCGCTTCAGCTCATAGTCATTAAAGAAAGCCGGCGCTTTATGAAACTGGTAAAAAGCGAATACCAGAACACCCAATAATAAAATACCAAACTGCATGGGCACTTTGACAATGCCATTCATCAGCAACCCGGTCTTGCTTTCTTTTAAATTTTTAGCGGTGAGGTAGCGTCCTACCTGCGACTGATCGGTGCCAAAATAAGACAGTGCTAAAAAGAAGCCGCCGATGATACCGCTAAAAATATTGTACCGGTCGCCCCAATCAAAGCTTCCTTTTTCAAAACCCGTTGTGATAATATTCAACTTGCCTAACTTACCTCCTATGGTAATCGCGTCGGTAAATCCCAATCCCTCCGGGAGCTTGTGTACCATGTAATAGCCTGCAAGAAACAGCGCCACCATAATTATAAAAAACTGCAATTGCTGTGTGTAAGCAACAGCTTTTGCTCCACCTGTAACAGTGTAAACAATCAGCAACCCGCCCATTACCAGGTTGGTGAGGTAAATATTCCAGCTAAAAATCACCGATAAAATAAGGGAGGGTGCAAAAATGCTGATACCTGTTGACAATCCTCTTTGTAACAAAAAAAGAAGGGAAGTAAAGGTTCTTGTTTTGCCATCAAACCGGTTCTCCAGGTACTCATAGGCGGTATATACTTTCAGCCGGCTAAAAACCGGCGCGAAGGAGATGCAAATGACTATTGCAGCAAGAGGCAAACCAAAATAATATTGTACAAAACGCATCCCATCTGTGTAGGCCTGGCCTGGGGCAGCCAAAAAAGTAACGGCGCTGGCCTGCGTGCCCATAATACTTAAGAGAATGACATACCAGGGCATGCTCCTGTTAGACAGGAAATATCCTTCCAGGTCTTTACTACCACGGCTTCTGAATACACCATACAGGATAATCAGCAACAATGTGCAGGCAAGTACTATCCAGTCCAGTAGCGTCATGAATACTTTTTTGTTAAATAGTAGAAAAATACAATCAACAAAAAGAGTATCACAACAACCAAAATGTACCAGGTGGACCAGATCTTAAATAAAGGTGGTTTTTTATCAAGTTCCTCCATAGCTCTTATCGTTTCGTTCGCAATGAATTCATAAATACAATCCCCAGGCCTATTACCAGGCCCAGCATCAGCCCAAACCGCACCTTTTTGATCAGCGTACCAATCACCAGCCCAATCACAATGGCAATGATAAAAGCCATTTCACCACGCCTGATATCAATAAAAGGTTTTTTCTTTTCCATTTTTTTCTATTTACCCGCCGGTGACGTTATTTAATCGTACACCGAGAAAATGTCACCGCTTCGCGGTTACTATATCTCACCGACAACATTATGATCACAGTAGAGCCAACAACCATTCAACCATTCAACCATTCAACCTATCAACCTATCAACCAGTCAACTCCCCCTACTTCCCCAATGCAATTAAATTAGCCAGCAATCGCATCGCGCCCGGCACAGCAGCCGGAAGCTCTCTAAAGAAAACCAAACCGGTGTAGGTAAACGTGCCTTTGCCATAAGTAGCCGTGATGAGGCTTCCTTCGTCTGCCTGCTCACCCGGATCAGCCATCGATAACAATGGTTTGAAATGCGCATCCCAACCTCCTGCATGATAAATGCTACGCTCCTGCACCCAATGTTCAAAATCCTTAGCAGTTATTTTGTTAGGGTAATTAAACAATTTATGAGCAGGGTCTATCATACTCACTTTTGCCTGCTCGTCTGTGATCCGGTTACGCGTAATATTAAAATCGTAAGGCCCTATCTTTGATTTCACCGTGCCCAGATTATTACTGGTATTGTATTGTACGATCAGGTTTCCACCTTCTTTTACATAATTCATCAGCTCGTCATAGTACTCGCTCATCCACTCATTGGTATTGTAAGCACGAACTCCTGTTAAGATAGCATCAAAGCTATTAAGGTTGCTTACAGGCAGCGTTGTTTTGTCTAATATGGTTACATCATACCCCATACGCTCTAATATCACCGCCACTTTATCGCCTGCACCGGGTATATAACCTATTTTTTTCCCTACAGTTTTTAAATCGATGTTTAGGGCGGTAATAAAGTCGGGGTAAAAATACCGTACCGCGGGAATATGATCGTAATCGATACTTCTCAAAGCCAGGTGATAACCCACAGTATCTTTATCTGTTTTTTTATTGGCATACGGCGTTAGTGTATAGATTTCTTCAGGATCATGTTTCTCGGTTACGTCAAAATTGTAAAAGACTGTTTTTCCCTTGTCTAAAGACTGGGCGCCGGTTTGAACGCCTGAATAATCAATTCCTGTCAACCCGGCTGTAATATTGCCGCTAATATTGGAAAATGCATGCAATTGTGTTTGCACACGCTGTTGTTTATGATCGGGCCTGAATACTACCAGGTTGGGAGATGCTGTAATAGTAGCAGGAGGAATTACGATCAATGGCTGATACACTTCTCCTTTTACAGGATCAGTATATTTATACCGCACCGGTTGCTCAAATACAAAATCCTGCCCACTTAAATTTATAGTAAATTTAGCTATGTAAGCCGGTTCAACATCGGGAGTTCCAATCATTTGCTGGTCTGCGACATAAAACAGGCCTTCTTCTTTTTTATCATTCAACCAATAGGGTTGCGTTATTTCCTTTTGCAGGGGCACTTCTACTTTAGTATCGAAGCTTAAATTCCTATTTTTTTCCAGTGGCTTGTTAATATTGTTGGTAACACCCGCAACAGATACGCTTTTAAGCGTTGCCGGAGCGCCAAGCCTGTTATTTAAGATAGTATTAATAGTAACCGATTCGGTTTGAACCGCAAACGCCTGGTTGCTATACGCATCTATAAACAAACCGCTGCACAGCGCTACCAACTGCTGCACCTCGGCCTTCTTCTTTTCAATCCAGTAATGATCGCCCGACTGTTCCAGTAACTTATATAAAGCAACCAGTTCTCCAACTGATTTTTCAGGAGCGGTTATATCAAATTTCGATTCGATAGCTGTAATCATTTTTTCAATTGCCTGCCCGTTTTTACCGATCCGGTTCCAGCTAACGTCCACACCGTCGAAAAGGTCTTTTTTAGGTGCTTCTCCTCCGGTAGTTTTAAAATACTCATAACTATCGCCCCTGGTTGCGGCAGAACCAAATCCCTGCGATTTATGCTGGCTACGGCTTTCAGCTGCTATTTCACCATAACTTTTGCCGAGTAAACTATTATAACCGCCTACATTAATATTAAACTGAGACGGATCGGTAGTATTGTTTCCGCCAAAATTGAAGGTATTCCACAGGATCCTTTTAGCCTGCCAGGGTTTTACATATTTCAATTGGTCCTTGAATTGGTTAGGATCGGCCGCGGCTGTAAAAGCTTCATTAGCCAGTATAGCACTTGCAGTATGATGTCCGTGCCCACCCTCTCCTGTTACCGGGAACCGCGTAATGATCACATCCGGCTGAAACTTACGTATCATCCAAACTACATCACTCAAAACTTTTTCCCGGTTCCATTTCCGGAAGGTTTCCTCGGGGTTTTTCGAAAATCCAAAATCATAGGCTCTTGAAAAGAACTGCTCGCCTCCGTCGATCCGGCGGGCCGCCAGTAATTCCTGTGTACGGATCAGGCCCAGCTCAATACCCTGTTCGTCGCCGATCAGGTTTTGGCCGCCATCTCCACGCGTTAAAGAAAGATAACCGGTTCTATATAAGCGATCATTCGCCAGGTAGGTGATCAGGCGCGTATTTTCATCATCAGGATGAGCTGCTACATATAAAACAGAGCCCAATACCTTTAATTTCTGAATACGCTGTACAATTTGCGAAGCAGTACCCAACTGGGCCATCGCGCCCATGCTAAAAAACAAGAGAATACAACTGACAATCCGATTCTTCATCCTACGAAAATAGCGGAAAAGGCCGAACGGGAAAAGACTGTATTATATTGTATTAGCTAAAAATTCCGGCTGCAGTATTAATTCGTCGACACCAGGCACTACAGTTATCCGGTGCATCGGGTTTTCATATAAAAAACCATTATGTAACATGGTTTCTATATGAGCCAGTAAATGGTCATAAAATCCATTGAGGTTGACAATATAAATATTCTTGTCGTGAATAGAAAGGTTGTTCCAGGTGATCATTTCAAATAATTCATCTAAAGTACCATAACCGCCGGGCAAAATAACGGCTGCATCACACAGTTCATACATCTTTCTTTTGCGGATATGCATATCGCCCACTACCAGTAATTCGGTAATGGTTTTATGTGAACGCTCTCTGGCATCGAGTATTTCCGGTATCACACCTACTACCGATCCGCCATTTTCCATTACGGCGTTGGCCACAGCACCCATTAAACCTACATTGCCACCTCCGTATACAAGCCTTATGTTGCTGGAAGCCATCCAGGTGCCCAGGCGCTGGGCTTCTGTCGTAAAAAGTTCATCTCTTCCATCTTTGGAGCCGCAAAAAACGGCCAGCGATCTGATCAGCATATAATAGAATTTTCGTTTTTTAAAGATCCGGAATTATGAAGGGCTATTTCACCCCGCAACTATAATACAAATCACAAAAGAAATTTCCATATCTTCAAAAATTAAATTGCCAAAGCAAAATCATTCATAAAAAAATAATATGTCCGCAGGTTTTTTATTCTCCATTGTAATTGCTTATTTCCTGTTACTGCTTTTAGTTGCCTGGAAAACCAGTAAGAATAGCAACAATGAATCTTTTTTTATCGGTAACAGAAGCAGTAACTGGATGCTGGTGGCATTTGGAATGATCGGTACATCTTTAAGTGGTGTAACTTTTGTAAGTGTGCCGGGTGCAGTGGGCGCCAGCCAGTTTGGCTATATGCAGATTGTTATTGGC
>JBCNOR010000306.1:0-6360 GCA_039593785.1 Niabella sp.
AAACAGCGTTGCCGGCTCTGGCGCTGGGCTTGGGATTCTTGTTCGTTACAGGGCTATTTATACAACGCAAAAGAAACTACAGATGTTCCACAGTTGCCTTTTTGCTGACCGTTTTTTTCTTCACAGGTTGCTCGAAAAATGGGCTGGAGGTAACGCCGGCCGGCTCCAACCTGTACCTCCGTATTGTACAGGTGGATAAGGATGGCACAAAAATGTACAGCAGGATCATAAAAGTTACACGGGAATAGCAATGAACTCCTCCCGTTATTTTGATTAACTCATAAAAAGAATATATGAAAAAAATGTTCATTTTGCTGGCGTTAACAGTAATCTTCAGCTGTAAAAAAGAAGCCCAGGTGAAAACCGATGAAACCATGGTTTTTAAAAAGCGATTGTCCGAAATTCATATCAACAATGACTATAAGAAACATTTTGTATACAATACTGATGGTCGCATTGTTGCCTGTAACAGTGTTAGCAATACTACGTACGGGCAGGGCAATGCTTTTTTATAAATTATGTTCAGAACGGCACCGGAGAGCTTTATGAAATGAAAAACACCACGCGCAATGGCCTGGGCAAAATAGTCAGTTCGGAACGCTATTATAACGGGCAGCTGACAACCAAAATACAATACAGCTATAATACCGAAGGCTTTCTTACCAGGATTGTATCTCAACGTACCGATATCAGCTATAACGCTGAAAATAATTACTATTATGAAAACGGGAATATGGTAAAACTGGTTCAAATAAAAAACGGCGTACAGGACGGCACGTACCGCTACGAATATGACCTGCAGACGCCCAATCCATTTAAACTGGACTGGTATGAAATGATGGATACAGGCTTTATAACCGATGACCAATTTGGCGTGCTTAGTAAAAATCTGCCCAGTCGGCAGATCCGGCTGGATAAAAACGGCCAGGCGACCAGTGAAGTCCGGTTTCAATTTATACTGGACTCAGATGGCTACCCCCTAAGTATGGAAGAAAAGGCGGAAGGTTATACAACTACCTACAGCTTTAAATTCGAATAAAGCGGATGCCTGATTATTTAAATTTTTTGCAAAAAAGCAGGAATGGTACATTTGGGTAATATGAGATCTTGGGGTATTGTATTACTGCTATTGTACCTACTCAACCAGGCCACTGCACAGTCCAACCGCTTCTTTTTCCGGAAACTCACGGTGGCAAACGGGTTGAACGATGGAGGCATTCTTGCTATTGCGCAGGATAGCAGGGGCTTTATGTGGTTCTCTACAAAGGCCGGACTGAACCGGTTTGACGGCGAATCGGTTAAAAACTATAGTTATATTCCCGGAGACCCGGCTTCGGTAACTACCGCCCTCGCCAGGTGTATGTCGATAGACAGCAGCGGCGGCTTCCTGGTAGGGGTGGAAGACGGGATGCTTGAATATAATATAGTTGCCGACCGGTTTGTTCCTGTTAAAGCACTTAAAGATACCTGGGTAACCCACATACTTCCTTTTGATAAGCATACGGTTTACCTGGGTACACAGAAGGGGCTGGTAAAATACAATCCCATAACCCAAGCAGCTTTTTTTTACAATAAGGTAAAAGACACCACCTGGCCTACAACCATTTACCAGCTGGAACGAAAAGACGGCTTTCTTTATATTGCTGGCGGCAACGGCCTGTTTCGCCTGAATGTGGCTACAGACCAGCTGCAAAAGATCCCTTTACCCGTGCCGGCTGCTGCAAGGGTGGTTGCAACCGCTATCGATCACAACGACCATTTCTGGATCACCACCCGGAACCCGAACCTGCTGCTTAAGTTTTCAGCAGATTTTAGCACTTTCGAAAATTACAGCCGTTTTATCGAGTCTGAAAACAGCACCCTCGTTAATTTTTCCGCAATGATTGCCGACCGTTCCGGCCATATCTGGATCAGCACGCACCTGGATGGACTGATGCTGTATAACGGGCAAACAAATGCATTTGACCATTTTCTGCACGACCCGTTGCAGATATGGACCCCTTCCACCAACCTGCACAGTGCACTTTACTGCGACCGGGAAGGCCGTATATGGGTGGGCGGAAACAATGGCATCAACTATTTTAACCCGGATAAAACATTTTTTCATATCATACCGGTGTTTGATCATGATCGCGATACAAGGAACCGCAGGGTAGCCCGGGTAGCTGCAGAAGACCACAATGGCCATCTCTGGTTCGGCACATTGGATGGCCTTGTCCGGTATGATCCCCGTTCCGGTAATTATAAAGAATGGAATAACCGGAAAGGCCGTCCCGATATGCTGCACTACAATTCCATCCGGGGAGTTGTGTGTGATGATTCCGGTGATATCTGGATCGCCACCGGTCATGGTATCAATAAATACATACAGAAGAGGGACAAGATGATATTTTATAAGACAAAGGATTCCATTCCCGAGGTCTTTTATTTTTCTGCGGATAAAGACCGGCAGGGCAATATCTGGTTCGCTTCGCGCGATGAGGACGGTTTTTATTATTATGCGCCCGGGGAACAAAAATTCCGCAGCATCCGGTCTGTACCCGGGCTAAATGTATTTACCGGGGAAGGCGGGCGAAAGTTATTCCAGGATAGCAAAGGAAGGTACTGGCTGGGATTTAACGGCAGCGGCCTTGGTATGTATGATGCCGCAACCGGAAAGCATCACCGGTGGAAGGCCACGGCTGCGCCTGGCAGTATTGCCGGCAATTCTATTGTAGATATAAAAGAAGATAAAAAAGGCAAGGTATGGGTAAGCACGTTTACCGGTCTGTCTGCGATCGATCCGGTAACACTTCAGGTAACGAATTATAACCATACCAATGGGCTTATTAATAACAGTACCGGCCCGCTTGCCATTGATGCGGCCAACCGGGTTTGGGTTGGTACTGCCGGCGGACTGATGCTGCTGGACAGCAGTCGCAGGTATTTCACTTCGTTTGGATTGCAGCAGGGCCTTCCTTCAATTGACTTCCCGGAGCATGCTGCTGCTGCGTTAAGCAACGGAGAAATACTGATGCCTACCCAAAATGGCTTTATCCGGTTTGCAGCCGCAGCATTTAAAAAAGAAAGTAAATCACTGCTTCCATTCTTTACAACACTAAGTATATCCGGCAGCAAACAGGAACAACTACTTACCTCTTCCATCCACTTAAAACACGATGAGAATTTTTTTACGGTCGGCTTCGCTGCTGTTAACTATGACAACCCGGAAGATACCTGGTATGCCTACCGGCTGGAGGGTATCGATGATGACTGGAAATATACCCGGAACCGCTTCGCCGACTATACCAAGATCCCCGGCGGAAACTACACATTCCGTCTGAAAGCCTCTACAGACAGGGAACACTGGAATATGCCGGAACAGGTACTTCATATTCGCATAGACACGCCGTTTTATAAAGCAGGCTGGTTCCGTCCGTTTCTCTTGTTCTTGGTTGCTACCGCTATTGTTGCTTTTTATCGCTATCGTATGCACCAGAAAGAGAAGCTATTGGAGCTTCAGGGCAAAGCACAACTGCTGGAAAAAGAAAAGGCAATGGCTATGTATGAAAGCTTAAAGCAGCAGCTAAACCCGCATTTTTTGTTTAACTCGCTTACCTCCTTATCCGGACTTATTGATACGGACCGGAAAATGGCCAATGGCTTCCTGGAACAGATGTCGAAGATTTACCGGTATATTTTAAAGAACAGGGACAGCGGGCTGGTTACGCTCCGGGAGGAACTGGTATTCGTTCAAACCTATATCCAGCTGCAAAAAACAAGGTTCAGGGAGGGCTTACAGATCAGCATGATGGTAGATGAAGAAGAGTATTCGCGTAAAATAGCACCGGTAACGCTGCAAAACCTCACAGAGAATGCCATTAAGCATAATATTATAGACCCGGATTCACCATTGTATATTTCCTTTTCTACAGAAAACGGATACTTACTGGTAAAAAATAACCTGCAAAAAAAACACATGGTAGAAACCTCCAACCAACAGGGGCTTGCAAGTCTTAAGGCGCTGTATACATACCTCAACAAAAAGCCGGTTATTATAGAGGAAACCACGGAAGAATTTCGGATTTATATACCACTGATATAAGAACATTCATTATGAAAGCAATCATCATCGAAGATGAAGACATCATCGCGCAGGTTTTACAAAGCAAAATACGGAATGTAGATCCCGCAATTGACGTAATAAAGATTATTCCCAGTTTGCGGCTGGCCAAAAAGTGGTTCATGCAAAATGAGGAGCCGGATATCATGTTCATGGATATCCAACTCAGTGACGGTGTTAGTTTTGAGCTGCTAGAACATTTTGACTTGAAATGCCCTATCATATTTACCACGGCATACGATGAATTTGCTATCCGTGCGTTTAAAGTAAATGGCGTGGATTACCTGCTGAAGCCGGTCAACGAGGAAGAATTAAAGAAAGCTATCGACAAAAGCAAAAACATGATCGAGCAAAAAAAGCCGGGGATAACTGATATGGCAGAATTGATGAAAGTACTTTCCCAACCTCAAATGCTGTTAAAAAAATATAAAGAACGCTTTGTTGCCAGCGCCCGAAATCAATGGCTGCCGGTACACGTTACTCAAATAGCCTTTTTTACTAAAGAGGTCCTGCATTATATTTATCTGCACAATGGCGAGAAGTATTTGTTAGACAGCGCCACACTCGACGAAATAGAAGAAGTGCTGGATCCCGATTGCTTTTACCGGGTAAACAGGCAATTTATTGTCAATATAGATGCGGTACATGCCGTTAAGCCCGTAGAAAATGCGAAGCTCCAGATTCGGTTAAAGGAGCCTAATCATACATTCCTGATCGATATGAGCAGGGAAAAAGCGCCTATCTTTAAAAAGTGGATAGGCCGGTAAGAAACTCTTAGATTAGCTGTAAAAATATAACCTGAGGTTCCGGAAGTCAGAGCAGCATATCAAAATGGGTTACCAGATTAATGTAAGCCGCTTTAGGTGCCATCGCATTCAGGCTGGGAAATAAACCAAAGTCTCAATAGCACTTTTAACCTTTAAATATCCATGAGAAGATCATAAAAAGAGTAGGAGAACGGCAAGCATTGTTTATTGGCCGGCACATTAAGTTCGTAGGTAAAAAGTAAAAGCCACATCGCTGTGGCTCTTCAACTATATTCAAACCGGCTTATTAATTAATCTCATCAATCTTCACGTCATGAGGATTGGGTGCGCCTTTTCCCTTTTCAAGAAGGTCTTTTAAGCTCATCAGGAAGATAGCCCATTTGGTACTGCAATGATGCATAAACTCGGTCACTTCTTTCCAGCCCTCATGTTTAAATAGCACAACTATATAGTCATCGGCCTGCTTTAATTGCCAGCTGATCACGGAGCCTATCCATTGCGGTTCACCGGCGATAACTTCCCATTGAACCAGTTCCCTGCCAAGTGCCCTTACTTTCATGTCAAAGCCGCCCGCTTCAAAACGGAAAGCAATGGTTCCATCTACTTGATGCGGATCACCGCTGGTGTCTTCCGTCCACCAACCCCTGAGACCCTCCAGCGTTGCAAGGGCGTTGTATACTAAATTGATGTCTGTAACTTTTACTGCGATGCGATGTAAGATGTCTGCCATAATGATTGTCTTTAATTGTTTATAATGGTTCAGGCAAAACTAAACGGGGTTATTCAGACTATGGATGCCCGAAATGGACATCTTAGCGGGTGGATTTGGACAATCAGGTTCACTGGTAATGATAATTTATAAGGTGGTTAAAATACAGTCCGCTCTTTATTGTACTTGCCCTTGTATTCCAGTGGTGATAAACCGGTAATTTTCCTGAATATTTCCCTGAAGGCCTTCATGTCCGCATATCCTACTTCATACATCACTTCACTGATCGTTTTCCTGGTAGATTCCAGTGCTTTTTTTGCGAACTCTATCTTTACGCGTTGCAGGTACTCCAGCGGCGTATTACCCGTTGCTTTGATAAACCTCCTGTCAAAATTCCTTCGCCCAATAGCATACTTTCTCGATAATGCTTCAAAGGATATCTTTTCGTAGTAGTAGCTTTCAATATATTGCTGGGCTTTTTGCACCACGGGATCATCATGTGATTTTTGCCCGTTAAAAATCACAAAGTCGGATTGAGAGTGCCGGTCGATATCGATCTGGAAGATCTTGGAGCAGTAAACCGCGGTGGCCCGGTCATAGAATTTTTCGACCAGGTATAAGATCAGGTTCAGGAAGGAGTAACCGCCGCCGTTCGTATAGATCCCGTTTTCGTCGGTGATCAGCTTTTCAGTTTGCACCTTCACCTTTGGAAAAAGACCTTTAAAATGACTTGCGGTGTTCCAGTGTAACGAGCAGCTCTTCTGGTCCAGGAGCCCGGTGGA
>JBCNOR010000307.1:0-6337 GCA_039593785.1 Niabella sp.
GGTAGATAAAGGACAGGCAGTTCAGTGGGAAACTGCTCAACCCATGAATGTTCCAGGTGGTGAAGAAAGCGGCACGATGGCGCAGCGTATTATTGAAATAGCCCGCACCAGAGGTAAGCTGCATGCCGTTAAATATTACAAGGATCAAACAGGCAAGGGGCTGAAAGGATCTTTAGAGTATGTTGATAAAATAGTACCGCCAGGCGCATATAAAAAAACAGAAGGCTGTTTTATTGCAACTGCTTGTTACGGTGACTATAATGCTAAAGAAGTAGTAGTGCTGAGACAGTACCGCGATAATGTGCTACGCCAGACAAAAGCCGGTCGATTAATGATTCAGCTGTATTACCAGCTTTCTCCTGGTTTGGCGCGTTTTATACAAGATAAAGCAATTTTAAAGAAAACTATCAGGCAGTATATCTTGCAGCCATTAGTAAAAAAATGGTCAGCTAATAACTAACTGAGTCTTCTATAACTCACTAACAGGTGATATTTTTAAAAGCCTGATTACTACATTTGCTTTTTATTCTACCAAACATGAAGTTTACTACCGGAATCCAGAAGCTGTTACCATTTGGCTATCTCTTTTTAATTGTAATGGGTGTGCTTAAAGAGAGCATATTATATTATCAGCTGGGCATTAATATTATCAGGTATTCTTCCATCACTGATATTTTAATAAGCCCGGTAGAAGACCTGGTTTCGCATCCCCTGGTCTTTGCTGTTGTAATACTACTGGTAATGGGCGCTTATGGGCTACCTGCTTACCTGGCTAAGCGGAGAGACAGGAAATGGGTGAGGAAAGTAGCCGGACTTAAAAATGGCGTGCAGATGAATGATGAAGAAAGCGCTGTTCATTTTACTCATATGTTTATCAAGACACTGGTATTTATGCTGTTGGGTTTCTTTTCGGGTATTGGCGTGGCCGAAGGGAACCGGCAGGCCAGGAAAATAAAGACAGGTAATCTTGATCTTGACTATACCATAAGTTTTGGAAACGGGAAAACTGAGCCGGTTCACCTGATAGGTTCTAACAGCACTTATTGCTTTTATGTAACTGCCGGCAGCAAGCATGTGAAGATTTCCCCGGTAGGTAGCATCGACCAGATTGAATTAACCCGTAATCGCAGGTTGCAGTAGCACCATGCTGTCGTTTTTTTTACTAATCGTTGTTTTGGCTACAGCATCCGTTGTTTTTACTACAGGCTGCCCGTTTTACTGTATCATCTTTGTTGTGTTGATTTATTAAAATAAAAAAATAAAAATGAAAACACAGAAAGTATGGTTGGTAACAGGCGCCTCTAAAGGATTAGGTTTAAGCCTGGTAAAAAAATTATTAAGTGATGGTTACAGGGTGGCAGCTACTTCCCGCTCTTTGCAGGGCCTGGAAAATGCACTAGGTCGGCATGAAGGTCTGCTGCCTTTGGAAGTGGATTTGCTGAGCGAAGAAAGTGTGGGCAATGCTATTGATAAAACGGTAGCACAATGGGGCAGCATTGATGTAGTAGTAAATAATGCAGGTTACGGGCAGCTGGGCACCCTGGAAGAGTTGAGTGATAAGGAAGCCCGCGCTAATTTTGATACCAATGTGTTTGGTGCCTTGAATGTAATACGTAAAGCCACTCCTTATCTGCGCAAACAGCAAAGCGGTATTGTAATTAATATCGCCTCCATAGGTGGGCTCACCGGCGATTTCCCTGGCTGGGGAATCTACTGCGCTACCAAATTTGCGATGGTGGGCTTTACCGAGTCTTATGCTGCAGAAGTAAAAGAGTTTGGTGTTAAAGCTACAGTAGTATATCCCGGCTATTTCCGTACCAACTTCTTGTCGGGCGGATCTTTGAATACACCTGCCAACGAAATTGATGCTTATTCGGTAGCCCGGAAAATACAGGCTGCACATGAACAGGAGATCGATGGCAACCAGCCCGGTGATCCGGATAAAGCAGCAGTGGCCTTAATAGAATTAGCTGAAATGGAAAATCCTCCTGTACATTTGCTGTTAGGTTCTGATGCATTTGAGCTGGCAGGCAAAACGCTGAAGGCATTAGGTGAAGAAATAGCGCAGCACGAAAACATCAGCAGGTCTACTGATTTTTAATGAACAACAGGTAAAACTGGCGGCAGCATTAATACGGCTGCCGCCCTTTAAATCTTCATTATGAAAAATAGTAAGCTTTATACCATTGACACGATAAATGATTTTCACTCCATTTGCGGGCTGCCCAAACCACAACATCCGTTGGTAAGCCTGGTAGACTATAGCCAGGTAGAATACCAGGTGGAAGAAGAAGAGATCGGGTGGATACAAGACCTTTATTTTATCGGGTTGAAACGCGATATACAGGGCAAGTTCAGGTACGGTCAAAAACAGTACGACTTTGATGAAGGGCTGGTTTGTTTTGTAGCACCTAAGCAATTGATTCATGTGCATATTGATCAGCCTGCTGATGATGTAAAAAAACCTTCGGGTTACTTGCTGGCTTTTCACCCGGATTTTTTATGGAACACATCGTTGGCCAAAACGATTCACAACTACGACTTCTTTGGTTATGATGTAAATGAGGCTTTGTTTCTTTCTGAAAAAGAAGAAGCATTATTAATGGGACTTTTTAAAGGAATTGAACAGGAATACCAGTCGGGTATTGACCAGTTCACCCAGAATATTATCATTGCCCAAATTGAAGTATTATTGAATTATTGTGAGCGTTTTTACCAGCGCCAATTCATTACCCGGAAGAAGAGCGGGCACCAGGTGCTGGAGCGGCTGGAGCAGGCATTGGACGCATGTTTTGCGGGCGATGACCTTATCAACAAAGGACTGCCTACAGCCCAACAAATAGCCGCTCAGCTTCATATGACTCCCAATTACCTGGGCAGCCTGTTAAAATCGCTAACCGGGCAAACAACGCAACAGCATATCCATAATAAACTGATCGAAAAAGCGAAAGAGAAACTATCTACCACGGCTTTAACGGTGAGTGAAATAGCTTACGAACTGGGCTTTGAACATTCCCAATCCTTCAGCAAATTATTTAAAAGCAAAACCAATCTTTCGCCATTAGAATTTCGACAGGCTTTTAATTAAAGTAAGACAATGTTGGGATATACTTGTGTCATTGTTGGCGATGTTTATGTAGCTTGTCTTAACTTAGTAGTTTAAACAGCCTTCTTTTCAAACATAAAACATACAACATGCAAACGGGTCATATAGCTACTTATCAAACCATCATCAAAGCACCGGTTGAAAAGGTATGGGATGCGTTAACGAACCCGGAACTGGTAAAGCAGTATTTTTTTGGTTCCGATCAACAGGGCGACTGGAGGCCGGGCGGCGCTATTACCTGGATCGGTGAATACGAGGGTAAAACCTACATCGATAAGGGCGTAATACAAGAGTACACGCCCAATGAAAAGCTTTCGTTTACCTATTTAAGCAGCTGGAGCGGCAAGGAGGATATTCCTGAAAACTATCTTTTTGTAACCTATGCGGTAAAGCAGGTTGACGAAGGTACCGAGCTAACTATTACCCAAACCAACTACGATGATGAAAAAGCTAAGCACTCCGCAGAAAACTGGGGGTTGGTAATAGATGGACTGAAAAAGATTGTGGAATAATTAACTGGCTGAAATCATTGAACAAGATCTATGTATTCAGCGGGCTCGGTGTAGACCGCCGTGTATTCAATAATATTGATTTTGGCGACCTCGATATTACCCATGTAGAATGGATAAAGCCAGAACCCGATGAGCCGCTGGTTCATTATGCTCAACGTATTGCAGCAAACAGGATAGCTCCTTATTCCGCTTTAATAGGGCTATCTTTCGGCGGAATGTTATCTGTTGAAATAGCGAAGCTGATTCCGGTGGATAAGATCATACTTATAGCTTCCGCAAAAACAAGAAATGAGTTGCCGCGTGGTTTTTTGATGAAGTGTTTACTAAAGCTAAGAAAGTTTATTCCCGAAGAAAAACTAACAAGTCCCAACGTGATAGCCGATTGGTTTTTTGGTGCGAAAACGGCCCGTGAGAAACAATTACTTCGTGATATTTTAAAGGATACCGATCCTGCGTTCTTTAAATGGGCTGTCAATGAAATCATTCATTGGGAAAATGAAACGATGCCTGCCAATAGTATCCATATTCATGGCAATAAAGACCGCATTATCCCTATAAAGAACGTCAAAGCAGATTACGTTATAGAAGGCGGCGGACATTTGATGACGGTGAATAAAGCAAAGGAAATCGGGCAGATTATCAGAACGGTTGTATAAATGGTAAAGTAGTGCTAGCTATCTCTTTCTGAAGAAGAACAGATGGCTGAACTATGACAATAGAAATCTTTACAATGGCTAATTTGCAACAATATATGAATGGCATATGTGCAACGCAAGGTTTATTTAACTTACTATAGTAAAAATGGCAACTCAACAGGAACTGGAACAATTAGCAGCACAGCTCAGGCAGCCTAGTGGACCTGCTGGCATTGATGTGGCGAATATGATGAACGAAAACAATATAGGCATGACACATCATTCCATTAACAGGCTCGGCCTGCGTGAACGCGACAGGGTGCTTGAACTTGGGCATGGCAATGGCAGACATATTGACTATTTGATGAACCACACGGGAGCACTTCAATATACAGGACTTGAAATGTCTGAATTGATGATGCAAGAAGCCCGACGGATCAATCAAAAATGGATCGAAAACGGGCAAGCCGCATTTTTTCTATATGACGGAGACCAAACATGCTTTAATGATAACAGTTTTGATAAAGTGTTTACGGTGAACACCATCTATTTCTGGAAAGAGCCAGCAGCACTGCTATCTGAAATACACAGGATCACCATTGATGGTGGTTGCTTCAATATCACATTTGCTCAAAAAGCATTTATGCAAACATTGCCATTTGTACAATTTGGTTTTGAACTCTATGATGCGCAAAAAGTGGAGCAGCTGATTGCGAAAACTGCCTGGAAAATAAAAGACACTGCCTCTGAAACTGAAACGGTTAAAACTAAAACCGGGGAGCTGGTAGAGCGGGAGTTTACCACCATAACGCTTATAAAATAGAACCCAGTGAGACGTGTAAGCAATTGTTGTTAAAAATAAACGGGTAGTAAAACATTTATATACAATATAATTTAACTGTGTGTCGTCTTCCTATCTTTGTGGTATATATCGCTGCTGTCAGCAGTTGGTTAAATAACCCGTATACATCATAACTAAATAGATACATGCAGTTTCCTCCTATGCCGGCCAATGAGCATGAAAGATTAAAAGAGCTTTATTCCTACAATATACTGGATACTATTTCCGAGGAAGATTTTGATAATATAACCGAGATTGCGTCGCAGATCTGCAGCACTAAAATTTCGCAGATCACGCTGGCGGATAGCGACAGATTATGGTTTAAGTCTAGCCATGGTTTACCCGGCTCCGAAGTGCCACGCCATCTTTCCTTTTGTACGCACGCCATCAATAATCCGGGTGAGCTGTTCATGGTGCCCGACGCCCGGCAGGATGATCGGTTTGCGGATAATCCTTTTGTTACCGGTGAGCCGCATGTGGTTTTTTATGCAGGTGTGCCTTTGGTAACTGAGAATGGATATGCTTTAGGTAGCTTATGTGTGGTGCATGATCAGCCGAGCCAGCTTTCGGACAGTCAGTTAAGGTCGTTAAAAGCATTATCCAGGCAGGCCATGCGCCTGATTGAACTGCGCCTGAAAAAAGCACAATTGGAAAATGTTACCAATAGCCTGAACGAAAAAAATAAAGCTCTTGAAAAATTTGTTGGGAACGTAGCCCATGATTTAAGATCGCCGCTTAACAATATAATTGGAGTAGCAGATTTATTAACTACTGCTTACACGATAGAGCCGGATGTGGAAGAATTACTCCAGATTGTCAAAGCCTCATCACTGAAACTTAAAGACCTGATCAGCGATTTGCTCGAGCAAAGCCGGTCTAATAAATTACTGTCTGAAAGTGCTTCTAATGTTTCACTTGAGGAACTACGAACAGCAATAAAAGACCTGTTTGCATGTAACGATAAGCGGATTATTAACTTTAATACCTCGCTCGATTTTATCCATATCAATAAGATAGCGCTCGAGCAAATACTGATTAATTTAATTTCCAATGCTATCAAATACAATGATAAAGAAGTCGCGGAGATCGAAATTGGCATAGCCGATAACAACCAGGAATATGCATTTTATGTAAAGGACATGCTGGATACGCGGAGCGCTGCCCGCACGAGGTCATCGATCGGCGCACCCACGTCCCCTGCTGCCAGGTTCTCCGCGGCGTTGGCGATGCCCACCGTGCGCAC